>JAWWPK010000293.1:0-5178 GCA_033854925.1 Nocardioidaceae bacterium
ACCGCGCGGTTGACGGCGCCCATCCGGACGCCGTCCTCGGCGGAGTACTCCTGGCCGAGGAAGAAGATCTCGCGGGCGAACTTCTGGCCGACCTGTCGGGCGAGGTACGCCGACCCGAAGCCACCGTCGAACGAGCCGACGTCGGCGTCGGTCTGCTTGAACCGCGCCTCCTCCTGGCTGGCCAGCGTGAGGTCGCAGACCACGTGCAGGCTGTGGCCGCCGCCGGCGGTCCAGCCGGGGACGACGCAGATGACGATCTTGGGCATGAACCGGATCAGCCGCTGGCACTCGAGGATGTGCAGGCGCCCTAGGCTCGCCTTGTCGACGGTCTCGGCCGTCTCACCCTCGGCGTACTGATAGCCCGTGCGGCCCCGGATCCGCTGGTCGCCGCCCGTGCAGAACGCCCACTTGCCGTTCTTCTCACTCGGCCCGTTGCCGGTCAGCAGCACGCAGCCGACGTCGCTCGACTGCCGCGCGTGCTCGAGGACGCGGAGCAGCTCGTCGACGGTGTGCGGGCGGAACGCGTTGAGCACATCAGGCCGGTCGAACGCGACCCGGACCGTGCCGTGCGCCTTCGCGCGGTGGTAGGTGACGTCGGTGAGGTCCCCGAAGCCCGGGACGTCGTCCCAGGCCTCCGCGTCGAAGATCTCGGACACTCCGTCGAGCACAGCCATGGCGCTACTGTGCCTCATGCTCAGCCGACGGATTCCGGCCGTGCTGGCCGGGGCGCTCGTCGGGTCGCTCCTGGCCGCGCCACTGACCTCGTCGCCGTCGTACGCCGGCACCAGGGTGCTGCACGACAACGACGACTACGACGTCCTGCACGGCGACATCGACATGGACAAGCTCAAGGTCACCTACGACCGCAAGGGTGTCCGCGCCACCATCACCATGAAGGAGCTGAGGAAGAAGAAGCGGCTCCGGATCTTCGTCGGGATGGTGACCCGGCTGGACGACAACGACCCCAACTCACCCGAGCTCGGCAACTTCGTCGAGTTCCGGCTCAACGAGCACCGCAAGCAGAAGGTCGTCAACTGGGTGGCCAACCCCGCCAACGCCGACTACGTGGTCGAGAAGTGCAAGGGCATCAAGGTCAAGGCGAACTACAAGAGGGACACCCTGAAGTACAAGCTGCCCGCCCGCTGCGCGCGCTTCGACATCAACCGTGGCTACGTCGACACGTGGGCCTCGGCGCGCAAGTTCAGGCCGGGGTCGTGGGACGAGGGCTCGCCCGCGCTGACCACCGGTGACTGGTTCGACACCACCTACGACCTGGTCGTCACGCGCTGACCGCGCCGCCCGGGCAGGCGGCCGTCCCGGCGGCGCTCGCCGAGCCGACCGTCGTACCCCCGAACCGCTGGGTGGCCCTGCTGGCGGTGGCCAGCGTGGGGCTCTGGGCCGGTTTCTTCGGCCCGATCTCGGTGCTGCTGGCCCAGCAGGCCGAGGCGCTGGACGCGGCCAACAAGGAGCAGGTGCTCGCCCTGGTCACCGGGCTCGGCGCGCTGGTGTCTGTCATCTGCAACCCGCTGGCCGGCGCCTTCTCCGACCGGACGACGCTGCGCGCCGGCCGCCGACTGCCCTGGCTCGTGGGAGGTGCGCTCGGCGGGGCGGTCTCGCTCGGTGTGCTCTCGGTCGCGCCGAACGTCGGGGTGATGGTGCTCGGCTGGTGCGGCGTCCAGGCAGCGCTCAACGCGATGCTGGCCGCGGTGACGGCAATGATCCCCGACCAGGTGCCGTCCAGCCGGCGCGGCCGGATCGGTGGGATCGTCGCCGTCGCCCAGACCATCGGCGTGGTCGCCGGCACCGGCATCGCGGCGGCGACCGGCAGCATCGCGGCCGGCTACCTGGCGATCGCGGCGTTCCTGCTGGTGCTCGCCGCGCCGTTCTCGCTGTCCTCGCACGACCTCGTGCTGCCGGTCGAGGCGCGGCCGGCGTTCGACGTACGCCGGTTCCTCCGGTCGTTCTGGATCTCGCCGCGACTCCATCCCGACTTCGGGTGGGCCTGGCTGACCCGGTTCCTGGTCAACCTCGGCAACGCCCTCGGACTTCTCTACCTGCTCTACTTCCTGCAGGACGTGCTCGGCTACAGCTCCGACGAGGCCGAGAACCGGGTCTTCGTGCTCACCGCGATCTACGGGGTGACGCTGCTCCTGACCGCCGTGGTCTTCGGGATCTGGAGCGACCGGGTCGGCCGGCGCAAGGTGTTCGTGATCTGGTCGGGGCTGGTGTCCGGGCTGGCGGCGCTGCTGCTCGGGGTCGGGCAGAGCTGGCCGGCCGCCCTGGCCGCGGCGGTCGTGATGGGGTGCGCCTACGGCATCTACACCGCGGTCGACTTCGCCCTGATCACCGAGGTCCTGCCGACCGCTGTCGACCGGGGCAAGGACCTCGGCGTCATCAACATCGCCAACGCGCTGCCGCAGGTGTTCGCGCCGGTGCTGGCCGGCGTGCTCCTCTGGGCGGTCGAGGCAGCGGGCGGCGTGGTCGAGTCGAACGGCCACGGCTTCTCGACCGGATACCTCGCGCTCTACCTGCTCGCGTTCCTCGCGAGCGTGCTCGGCTCGGTGTTCGTGACCCGGATCCGGGGCGTGGCCTGACCGCTCGAGGAATGTCGCGGGGCCGTGCCGGGTTCTGGGTGGTTGTGACACTTCAAGGTGAGTACGAGCCCAGCCCGGCGGAGTGGGTCCGCGACCAGGTCGAGAAGTACGAGGCCTCGGGGGGTGCCGAGGCGAACATCCTCCGCGGCCACCCCGAGTGGCCGATCGTGGTCATCACCTCGGTCGGGGCGAAGAGCGGCAGGCTCCGCAAGAACCCCGTCATGCGGGTCGAGAAGGACGGCGTCTATGCCGCCGTCGCCTCCCAGGGCGGTGCCCCGACGCACCCGACCTGGTACCACAACTTCGTCGCCGACCCCCACGTCGACCTCCAGGACGGTCCCGAGCCGCACGAGTACGTCGCCCGGCTCGCCGAGGGTGCCGAGCGCGCCGAGTGGTGGGAGCGCTGCGTGGCGCAGTACGCGCCGTACGCCGACTACCAGGAGAAGACCGACCGCGAGATCCCGGTGTTCCTGCTCGAGCGGGCCAGCTGAGTCGGGGCGTAGGAGTCACCTGATCTCAGGAGACTCCTACGGCGTCACGGGGCCAGCGATGCGGCCAGGCTGACCAGGTGGCCGAGGCGGGCGAGCTCGGAGTCGACGAACTCGGGGCCACCGCGCCGGCCGATGACCACGACGTTGTTGCCGTCGATGCGGGCGCCGGCGTAGAGGTTGACGTCGTCGCCGTCGACCTCGATACGGGCCGCCTTCTCGATCTCGACGAACGGCAGATCGTCGGGCGCCGCGTCGGTGTGGCGGAGCACGCCCTTGCTGCGGTGGATCCGCATCGCCCAGTCCGAGCGGAACGCGACCGGCAGCAGGTCGACCACCCGGTCCAGCGCCTTGCCCGGGTCGGCGGTCAGCTCCTCGACCACCTCGAGGTCGAGGAAGATGTTGCCGCCCGCGGCGTACCGGCTGATCCACATGACCCGGACGCCGTCGAGCACGTTGCAGGCGGACACGACGGAGTCGGGCATCGCGCCGTCGTGCATCTCGAGGAGCACGTCGTCGACTGCGACGCCGTCGCGCTTCTCGACGATCTCGATCGCCTCGATGTCACCCCCGGCCTCACCGATCGCGGTCGCGACTCGACCCAGGGACCCGGGGACGTCGGGCAGCTCGACGCGGAGGAGGAACGGCACTCTTAGGACCCTAGGCGATCCCGGTAACGCGAAGGTTTCCGGTCGCTCAGGGTGCGGACGCCCCGGCCAGTCGCTGGCGGAGTCCGGTGGCCCGGAGGGCCCGGCGGTCGATGGCGGCGCGCACGTCGTCGGGTGACCCGACCACGACCACACGCTCGCGGGCCCGGGTGATCGCGGTGTAGAAGAGCTCACGAGTGAGCAGCCGGGACTCCGGCGGCGGCAGGATCACCACGACCTCCTTTGCCTGGCTGCCCTGGCTCTTGTGGATCGTCATTGCGTGCATGGTCTCGGCCTGGGTCAGCCGGCTGGTCGCGAGGTCGAGCCGGCCCGAGCTGCCGGCGATGGCAGCTCGGAGGGCGCGGCCGGCCGTGCCGGCGGGCGGACGGACCGCGACGCCGGTGTCGCCGTTGTAGACGCCGAGGCCGTAGTCGTTGGAGGTGACGAGCAGCGGCCGGCCGGCGTACCAGGCGGACCAGATGGGTTCGCCGGTCTCCTCCCCCAGCCAGCGCTCGACCTGGGCGTTCCACTGCCGGACGCCATAGGGACCCTCGCGGTGGGCACACAGCAGCCGCTTCTGGTCGAGCAGCTCCAGCGCCCGGTCGGCGTTGCCGGCCTCGGCCGCCCGCAGGATCTCGCCGGCGTGCGGTGCCACCAGGGCACGCACGCGCGGCAGAGGGTCGTCCACGTCGATCAGCTCGACGTGCTCACCGCCCGCCTCGAGCAGCGCCACCGCGGTGTCCGCGTCGCCGCGGCGAACCGCCTCGGCGAGCCGGCCGATCGACTCGCCGTAGCGGTGCGACGTGAGGAGCGCGGCGACGCCGACCTGGGTCGTCTCCTGTACGGCGTCCACCAGGTCGGCCAGCACCGCGCCGGCCTCGACCGAGGCCAGCTGGAAGGGGTCACCGACCAGGATCAGCCGGCTGCCGGACCGGACCGCCTCGAGCAGCCGGGCCATCATCGTGAGCGACACCATCGACGTCTCGTCGACCACCACGACGTCGTGTGGCAGCCGGTTGTCGCGGTGGTGCCGGAACCTCGACGAGGTGTCCGGCCGCGCACCGAGCAGGCGGTGCAGGGTCACCGCCCGGACGCCGGCCAGCCGCGCCACGTCGGCGGGCGGCAGCTTGGCCACCTCTTCCTCGACCGCCTGCTGCAGCCGGGCAGCCGCCTTGCCCGTGGGCGCGGACAGGGCGATGCGGAGCGCCGGCCGACCCTCGAGCTCGGCAAGCTCCGCACAGAGCGCGAGCAGGGCGGCGACCGTGGTGGTCTTGCCGGTGCCCGGGCCACCGGTGAGCACGGTCGTGGTGTGGGTGAGCGCGACCCGCGCGGCGGTCCGCTGCTCGTCGTAGCCCTCGGCCGGGAAGACCCGGTCGAGTGCAACCGACAGCCACGCCTCGTCGGGTGTGGACGCGGACGCAGGGCGGCCGACCAGGTCGGCGTGCACCT
>JAWWPK010000294.1:0-6343 GCA_033854925.1 Nocardioidaceae bacterium
GCTGGGGTGTAGCTCACGTTGGTGGGCGTGAACGTCACCGCCCCCTGGGCAGGCTGGGTCACCCCGGTCACCGAGAACGGGTCGCCATCGGCATCGGAGTCGTTGGCCAGCACGTTGATGATCGTCGCGCCCGAGTCCTCCGCGACCGTCGCGGAGTCGTCGTTGGCCACCGCCAGGTCGTTGACACAGGTCACCGTGACCGCCACCGCGCCGATGTCACCGCCGTTCAACGTGTAGGTGAAGTCGTCGAAGGGTGGGGTCGGGGTGTTGCAGTAGTTAGCCGCCGGCGCGTAGGTCAGCCCGCTGCCGCCACCGGTGATCACCACGGTGCCGTGGGTGGGCTGGGTGACCGAGGCGACGTTCTTGGGGCCGCCGTCGGTGTCGGTGTCGTTGGCCAGCACGTCGATCGCCGTCGCCGGGTCGTCCTCGACGACGGTCTTGGTGTCGTCGACCGCGACCGGCGGGTCGTCCGCGTCCGTCACCGTGATCGTGAGCGCCTTCTCGAAAGACAGGCCCCCAGAGTCAGTGGCCTTGACCCGCACCGACCGGGTCGGGGTGGTCTCGAAGTCGAGGGAGGACGCGGTGCGGAGCGTCGAGCCCACGATGGCGAACGAGCCGTTGTCGGCCGAGCCGGTGCCGTCCACGAACGTCAAGGTGTGGATGTCGCCGGGGTCGGGGTCGACGGCGGTCAGCGTGCCGACCGCGGTGCCGCCGGGCTGGTTCTCCGCGACCGAGGACGGTGCGAGCGTGAGGTCTGTTGGTGCCGTGTTCTGGGTGACCTCGCAGCGCACGAGAGTGTTGGCGCCAGCGCCGCCGTCGCAGTCGTCCCGGGCAGCGCCGCCGTCGAGAAGGTCGTCGCCGCCGTTGCCGCGCAGGGTGTCGTCCTGGAGGCCGCCGAGGAGCCGGTCGTCGCCCGGCCCACCCTTGACGGAGTCCTCGCCGCGCCAGCCGCGCACCTTGTCATCGCCGCCACCACCGCGGATGCGGTCGTCGCCGGACCGGCCGCAGATCAGGTCATCGCCGCCACGTCCGTTGATCCGGTCATCACCACGGCCAGCCACGATCACGTCGTCACCGTTGGTGCCCCGGATGCGGTCGTCGCCCGGGGTGCCGACGATCGTCGCGGCCTTCCCGAAGCACTCGCTATCGGCTGCCGCAGGGGTGGCTGCGCTGGCCGGGTTCAACGCCCCGAGAGCGCCCAGTGACAGGACCACCGCGAGGGCGAGTGCCAAGCCGCCGATCGCGGTGCGTCGGGTGCGGTGATGCTGGACGGGGTGGGGGGTCGTCCTCGCGGTCACGCAAGCTCCTCGGATCGAACATCACCCCGATGGGGGTGTACGGCGACATCGACGCACACAGGTTGACACCTCATGCGCTCGAGAACCATGAGCCAACCGGGGGGTTTAGCCGCCACATCAGATCACGCGGGCGACGCCCGAGTACGAGGTTCACGCGAATGGGGTCAGGCCAGGCACCCACCCACCGCATGGGCCCGGATCTGTGGCCCTGAGGGCGGCCCGTCGGGAGGCCCCGACCTCGGCGAGAGCCGCAATCCCCCGACGGCCCTCGCCCCCAACTCAGTCAGGACGCCGCGACCGAGCGGCGCCTACCAAGCCGCCGCCCCCTATGAGCCGAGGTTGGTCACCAGGCTGACCGCCACGGCGATCAGTCCGGTCCCGAAGAGGTAGGACAGCAGCGTGTGGCCCAGCACGACCTTGCGGGTGTCGGTCCTGTTGGGACGGGCTTCACTCGGGGCGTAGGCCATGCCGACGGTGAACGCGAGGTAGGCGAAGTCACTGTAGGAAGGTTCGGTGTCCATGGAGAAGTCGAACCCCTCGCGGTCTGGCTCGTCGAAGTAGTACAGGCGTGCGTACTTCAACGTGAACACGGTGTTGACCATCGCCCAGGCCAGCGTCACGCTCAGGACGCTCAGCAGCACGGTTGCGACCGTGACGGCGTCCTTTCCTCCGGAGCGCTGGAGCGCCACCGCGACGGCGGCGAGGCTGGCCACCGCTGCAAGAACGACCCACAGGTCGGTCGAGTGTGACCGACTCTCCTCCTCGGCCAAGCGCTCAGTCCCCTCGGCGTCCTGGTGCCACCCGATGAGCCACACCCAGGCGAGGGCTGAGCTCGCCGCCACACACCAGCCGACAAGGGGACCAAGTTCCAGCGTCCACACGGTCGCCGTCACGAGGCCTGCGGCCGCGCCACCTGCCAGACACAGAAGAGCGCGACGAGCTGACAGGATCCGGCCAGACCGGGCCTGGGACGCGAGGGCCTTCATCTGAACTCCTCGTCCTCACTCTCGATCCAAGAGCCTACGGCGCGCACGACCCCCCTCGTGTCATCGCGGCGTTCAGGTTTGCACCTGCTGGGCTACAGCCAAGTGGCCCGTGACCTGCCTGAGCAGGTGACAGGCGGTGGTTGGTCGGGCCGGCCGACGCCCGAATGGTGCGCTGACCAGGCAGGCTCAGCCACGTCGTACGCGCGGCGGCCCCTGGTGCGGCCAGTCTGATCGCACCCCGCCCGGTGCCGCGCTACTCTTTGGGAACTTGGTCGTCCCAGTCCTCGACGGCGTATCGCTCAGATCGCTGGAGGGCCCGTGACCGAACGGCTTCTCGCAGCTCCGCCCGGTGCCGCGGCGAGAGCCGCGAGCTCCTACACCGAGCTGGCGCGGCTCGTGCGCGAGAGCGGACTCCTGAACCGCCGCTACGCCTACTACTGGGGTCACCTCGGTGCCGGTGCACTCGCGCTGGCCGGGCTCGCGGTCGCCGCAGTCCTCCTCGGCAACTCGTGGTTCCAGCTGATCATCGCCGGCCTGGTGGGTTGCGTGCTGACCCAGTTCGGCTTCCTGGGTCACGACGCGGCGCACCGGCAGATCTTCCGGAGCGCGGCGTGGAACGAGTGGACCGCACGGCTGGTGTCCGGTGCGGTGCTCGGCCTCAGCTACGGCTGGTGGCGGGGCAAGCACAACAGTCACCACGCGGCCCCCAACCAGATCGGCCGGGACCCCGACATCGCGTCCGGCCTGATGGCGTTCACGGCGGATCTCGCAGTCGAGCGGACCGGCGTGGCCGGCTGGCTGACCCGCCGGCAGGGCTGGATGCTCTTCCCGTTGCTGACCCTCGAGGGGCTGAGCCTGCACATCGGGGCGGTGCGGCACATGTTGTCGTCGCGGGACCCGCACCGAGCGCTGGAGGTGACGTTGGTCGTGCTCCGGCTCGGCGGCTTCTTCGCGCTCCTCGTGCTCCTGCTCCCGCTGGGCAAGGCGGCCGCGTTCGCGGGGGTGCAGATGGGCGTCTTCGGCTTCCTCCTCGGTGGGTCGTTCATCCCGAACCACACCGGGATGCCGATCGTTCCGCGAGGTGCCCGGATCGACTTCCTCAACCGACAGGTCCTGATGTCGCGCAACATCCGCGGCAACGTCCTCGTCGACGCGGCCATGGGCGGTCTGAACTACCAGATCGAGCACCACCTCTTCCCCAGCATGCCCCGCCCGCACCTGAAGCTGGTCCGCCCCCTCGTGCGCGAGTACTGCGCGGTCCGTGACATCAGGTACACCGAGGTCGGCTTCTTCGCGTCGTACGCCGCGGTCGTCGACTACCTCAACCACGTGGGGCTCGGGGCCCGCGACAGGTTCGACTGCCCGATGGCCGCGCTGCTGCGCGACTAAGGCCTGCCGTCATGTTGATCCACCCGCCCCGCGGCCGCCGACTGGCGAACCGGCGTGTGTGGGCGCTGCACGTCCTGCGCCTCCACGTCGAGGACGGCGGAATCTGCACCTTCTGCGACGCGAAGTACGGCACGGCACCCCAGTGGCCGTGCGTCCCCGCGCGGATCGCCCTGCTCTACGCCGGGCAGCCGAAGATCTGAGACCGCTAGGGTCACCGCTCGAGGAGCATCCATGAACTTCACGCCAGAGCAGCTGACCGAGGCACTCGCCGCCAGGCAGGTCTCGTCCGAGTGTGCGCGCTGCAGCACTCCCGAGGCCTTCGACGTGGTCGAGGGAGTCGTCTACGTCGAGGTGAAGGGCGGACAGAACATTCCCCACGCCGCACTGTCGTGCCGACGCTGCGGCCACCTGGAGCTGCACGCGCTGTCCGCCCTGGGCCTGGACAGCTGACCCCTCCCGGCTGTCGTCCGGGCCGATGACGTCCGGGGCCGTTATTGGGGCGACTCTGTCGGTGCCGGCTGGAAGGATCGCGGGCGATGTTCGCCACGATCTTGGGCCGGATGCGTCCCCCTTCGCCGCTGGCCGGCCGGCTGGCCACCCAGTCACTGCTGTTCGCGCTCGGCGAGGGCACCTTCATGACCGGGTCGGCGGTGTTCTTCACCCAGATCGTGGGGCTGAGCGCCGCCCAGGTGGGCCTGGGCCTCACCATCGCCGGTCTCGCGAGCTTCGTGACGGCCTGGCCCGCGGGCAAGCTGGTCGACCGGTTCGGGCCCAAGCGGTGCTGGGCGCTGAGCGCGGCCGGGCAGGCGAGCCTGTTCACCCTGTGGCCGTTCATCGAGGGGTTCGGCGGCTACGTCGCGATGGCGGCCACCATGGAGATCGTCGGGTCGCTCGGCGGGGCCGCCTACGGCGCCTACACGATCGACGTGCTGCCGCCGCACGAGCGGGTGATGTCACGCGCCTACATGTACTCCGCGCTCAACGTGGGGTTCACCCTGGGCTCGCTCATGGGCGGCATCGCGCTGGCCTTCCAGTCCAACACGGTGCTGCACGGCCTGCCGTGGTTCACGAGCCTGGCGTTCCTCGTCAACGCGGCCGCGATCCTCCGGCTGCCCAACGCCCCGCACGACGAACGGACGCGGGAGGAGCGCAGGGTCAAGCTCCCCGGCCCAGGTCCGCTCCGCAACATCGGGTGGATGGCCAGCACCTTCTTCATCGGCGTGCTCTGGACCAACCAGGTCCTGCTCAACATCGTGATCCCGCTGTGGCTGGTCCAGGAGACCGACGCGCCTCGGGTGCTGCTCGCCTTCCTGTTCGGCACCAACACCGTCATGTGCATCTTCCTGCCGATGGCCGCCGCGCGCGGCGTCAAGGACGTCACCACGGCCCTGCGCGCCATCCGGTTCTCGGCCACGTTCTTCGTCATCTCGTGCCTCATCACGCTCTACACCCACGACACCGTCGGCTGGGTGACCATCGCGCTGGTGTGGCTGGGACATGTCACGGTCACGGGGGCGGAGCTCTACCTGTCCGCCGCCAGCTGGTCGTTCGAGGCCGAGCTGATGGACCCGAACCGTCGCGGGGAATACCAGGGCGCGGCCGAGCTGAGCGGCACCCTGGGCCGGGTCTGGGCGCCGGCGCTCTACACCTTCCTGGCGATGAGCTGGGGGGCCGCCGGCTGGCTGGTCATCGCTGCGATCGTGGTCGTGGCCACCGCGGGGCTGCACCCGTCCGCACGCCGGGCGCAGCAGTTCCTGCGGCAGCACGGGCCGCCTCCCGGTGAGGCCGACACCGACACCGACGACGAGACGGCCACGCCGGTGCCGCCACCCTCGGTCCTCCAGGAGCCACCCCTCGCGCCGGCCACGGGCGGCACCGGCCCGACGACTGCGCCCGACTCGCCCTGACGTGTGCGCCGGGATGGTAGGCAGGTCCGGTGCGAGCTGCAGCTCATCCGACGGCGCCGACCGGAGTGGCGTGAGAAGCCCGCGCCCACCGGCCGTCACTCGACCTGCCGGTCATCGGCGCGTAACGATGGTGCCCTTCGCACACACAGTCTCGCCGCCGAGGATGGACGAGTCAGCCAGGAGGTGGCCATGCCCGTGACGCGAGGCTTCTTGGGGCGCAGGCGCGGTCAGGAGCGCAGGCTGCCGCCGGGCCAGTACGACACGGGCGCGAACTGGCCGGTGCTCACGGCCGAGGCGACGCCGAAGGTCGACACGTCGGGCTGGTCGCTGACGGTGGACGGCCTCGTCGAACGGCCGACGACGTGGTCGTGGGACGAGATCCACCAGCTGCCGGACTCGGCGTACTTCGGCGACA
Source organism: Nocardioidaceae bacterium (assembly GCA_033854925.1). Lineage (GTDB taxonomy): Bacteria > Actinomycetota > Actinomycetes > Propionibacteriales > Nocardioidaceae > Nocardioides. The sequence continues at coordinate 5,996 of JAWWPK010000294.1, forward strand.
TCCACTGCGTGACGACCTGGTCGAAGTTCGACGTGACGTTCCGCGGGGTGAGCGTCGACGACCTGCTCGCGGCCGCCGGACCGCTCCCGGAGGCGGCGTACGTGCTGGCACACTCGAGCACCGGCTACACCACCAACCTGCCGATGTCCGACGTCGTGGACGGCAAGGCCTGGGTGGTCTGGGACTACGGTGGGAAGCCTCTGCCGCGCGATCACGGCGGCCCGGCGCGGCTGCTGGTGCCGCACCTCTACTTCTGGAAGTCCGCGAAGTGGGTCTCCCGGCTCGAGCTGATGGCGTCGGACCAGCCGGGCTTCTGGGAGCAGAACGGCTACCACGACCGCGGCGACC
>JAWWPK010000295.1:0-11082 GCA_033854925.1 Nocardioidaceae bacterium
CAGACAGCCCCGTGGGCGGCCGACCCCACCAGCTTGGCGTACTTGCCGAGCACACCCTTGGTGTACTTCGGGGCGTTCGGCGCCCAGCCGTCCTTGCGGGCGGCGAGCTCGGACTCCTCGATGGCGACATCCAGGGTGCGGCCGGACACGTCGAGGGTGATCTGGTCGCCGTCGCGCACGAAGGCGATCGGGCCGCCGTCGACGGCTTCCGGCGCGATGTGGCCCACGCAGAGTCCCGTCGTACCCCCTGAGAAGCGGCCGTCGGTGATCAGCAGCACGTCCTTGCCCAGGCCGGCTCCCTTGATCCCTCCGGTGATGGCGAGCATCTCGCGCATCCCCGGGCCGCCCTTGGGCCCCTCGTAGCGGATGACGACGACGTCGCCGGCGGAGATCTGGCCGGCCTCCAGTGCGTCCATCGCCGCCCGCTCTCCGTCGAAGACGCGCGCGGTGCCGGTGAACGTGGAGTCGTCGAAGCCGGCCGACTTCACCACCGCTCCCTCGGGAGCCAGCGATCCCTTGAGGATGGTCAGGCCACCGGTCTTGTGGATCGGGCGGTCGAGCGGCCGCAGCACCTCGCCGTCGAGGTCGGCAGGTGCAAGCTGCTCGAGGTTCTCGCGCATCGTCCTCCCGGTCACCGTGAGGCAGTCACCGTGCATCAGCCCGGCGTCGAGCAGCGCCTTCATCACGACCGGGATGCCGCCGACCTTGTCGACGTCGTTCATCACGTAGCGGCCGAACGGCTTGAGGTCGCCGAGGTGCGGGACCTTGTCGCCGACCCGGTTGAAGTCGTCGATGGTGAGCTCGACCTCGGCCTCGCGGGCCATCGCCAGCAGGTGCAGGACGGCGTTGGTCGAGCCGCCGTGCGCCATCACGACGGTGATGGCGTTCTCGAACGCCTCGTGAGTCATGATCTGGCGGGCGGTGATGCCCTGACGGAGCAGCCCCACGACCGCCTCGCCGGAGCGGTGGGCGAAGCCGTCGCGGCGGCGGTCGACCGCCGGAGGCGCGGCGGAACCCGGCAGGCTCATGCCGATCGCCTCGGCGACCGCGGCCATCGTGTTCGCGGTGTACATGCCGCCGCACGCCCCTTCACCAGGGCAGATGGCGCGCTCGATCCGGTCGACCTCCTCGCGGCTGATCTTGCCGGCCAGGCAGGCACCGACCGCCTCGAAGGCGTCGATGATCGTGACGTCGTGGCCGTCTACCTGGCCGGGCATGATCGAGCCGGCGTAGAGGAAGACGCTGGCGAGGTCGAGCCGGGCGGCGGCCATCATCATGCCGGGCAGCGACTTGTCGCAGCCGGCCAGCAGCACCGAGCCGTCGAGCCGCTCGGCCATCATCACGGTCTCGACCGAGTCGGCGATCACCTCGCGCGAGACGAGCGAGAAGTGCATCCCCTCGTGGCCCATCGCGATGCCGTCGGAGACCGAGATGGTGCCGAACTCCAGCGGGTAGCCACCCGCCGCGTGCACGCCGTTCTTCACGGCCTGGGCCAGCCGCTGCAGCGACAGGTTGCACGGCGTGATCTCGTTCCAGCTCGACGCGACGCCGATCTGGGGCTTGAGGAAGTCCTCGTCGCCCATGCCCACGGCCCGCAACATCCCGCGCGCGGCGGCCTTCTCGAGGCCGTCTGTGACGTCGCGGGAGCGCGGCTTGATGTCGGGGCTCTCGGTCATGGCGCGAGCGTACGACGTGCGGACCGCCTCTGCGGTCGGCGCGTCACCATGCGGCCCGTCAGTACGCCGCGGCCCGCACCACCAGCACGTCGGGGAGGTTGGCGACCACCTGTCGCCAGCTCTCCCCTGCGTTGGCGGAGGCCCACACGGCGCCGTTGCGGGCACCGACGTACAGCCCCGGGGTGTCGTGGTCGTCCGCGCACATCGCGTCGCGCATCACGCAGACGAAGAACTCGTCCGGCAGCCCGTCGCCGAGCTCCTCCCACGTGTCGCCGGCGTCCTTCGACCGGTAGACGCGAGCCTTGCCGCCCGGTGGGTAGCGCCCGTCGCCGCCGCTGATCGGGAACACGAAGATGGTGTCGGGCTCGTGGGGGTGCACGACAACCGGGAAGCCGAAGTCGGCGGGCAGCCCGTCGCCTATGTAGTCCCAGGATCCGGCGTGGTCGTCGGAGCGGTAGACGCCACCGTGGTTCTGCAGGTAGAGGCGCTCAGGCCTGGAGGGGTGTCGGGTCACCTTGTGCACGCACTGCCCGAACTCCGGGTACTGCTGCCCCTCGGGCAGGAACTCGGCTCGGATGCCCTTGTTGCGGGGCTCCCAGGAGTCGCCTCCGTCGGCGGTCTGGTAGACCCCGCCCGTCGAGATCGCCACCGTCACCGAATCGGGGTCCTGCGGATGCGGGAGGATCGTGTGGAACGCCTGCCCGCCGAACCCGGCGCCCCACTCGGTGCGGTGCGGGTGGTCCCACAGCTTCTCCTCGAGGGCGAAGGTGCGGCCGCCGTCGGACGAGCGCCACACGGCACCCGGCTCGGTGCCCGCCCAGATCGTCTCGGGCTCCAGGCCGGCGACGAGCTGCCAGACCCGCTCGACGCTGGCGCCGGTGCCCTCGGCGAACCGGATCCCACCGTCCTCGGCCTCCTGCCAGGTCGCAGCCAAGTCGTCGGAGCGCCGCACCCGCGGGCCCAGCCAGCTCGACGAGGCGCCGGCGTAGAGGCGCGGCGGGTCGGACCGGGTGTCGACCAGGCAGGAGTAGACCTCCTCCATGTCGAAGTGCGGCCCGGTGAACTGCCACTCCTCGCGGGTCTGGTCCGACGTACCGACCCAGAGTCCCTTGCGGGTCCCGACCAACAGCACCGTTCTGGCTTCCGTCATGGCTCGCATCCTTGTCCTGCTCGGCGACGCACGTCGATAGGTTGACCGGGTGGCGGCGCGGGACTCATCGGTGCGCACCTCGCGGGTCTCTCCGGTCTGGCTCGTCCTGGTCGGGATCCTGTCGGTCCAGTTCGGCGCCGGCATCGCCAAGACGCTGTTCGACGAGGTCACGCCGACCACGATCGTCTGGCTCCGGCTGGCCACCAGCGCGATCGTGCTGCTCGCGATCGCCCGGCCGGCGCTGCGGCACCGGACCGGCCGGGACTGGCTGGTCGCGGTCGCGTTCGGGCTGGTCCTGGGACTGATGAACTGGTCGATCTACCAGTCGTTCGCGCGGATCCCGATCGGCCTCGCGGTCACCCTCGAGTTCGTCGGCCCGCTGACCCTGGCCGTGCTCGGCTCCCGGCGGGCCCGCGACCTGGTCTGGGTGGGCCTGGCCGGCCTCGGCGTGCTGCTGCTCGGCGTCCAGCCCGGCGACCTGACCTGGGCCGGCGTCGGCTTCGCGCTGCTGGCCGGCGGCTCCTGGGCGGCGTACATCCTCCTGAGCGCGCAGACCGGCCGCCGCTGGCAGGGCGTGGACGGGCTGGCGATCGCCAGCGTGGTGGCGACCCTGCTGCTCTCCCCACTCGCGCTCGGGAAGTACGCCGGAGAGCTGGCCGACACGCGGATCCTGCTGATCGGCGCGCTCGTGGGGCTGCTCAGCTCGGTCATCCCCTACACCTGCGAGCTGGTCGCGCTGCGGACCATGCGCCCCGCGGTGTTCAGCATCCTGATGAGCCTCGAGCCCGCGGCCGCCGCGCTGGCCGGGCTGGTCGTCGTCCACGAGCTGCTGGGTCCGGTGCAGCTGGCGGCGATGGCGTGCGTGGTGGCCGCGAGTGTCGGCGCCACCCGGTCCGGCGCCACCATCTCGGACCCGGTGCCGGACTGACTGCTCTCAGGAACTCCTCATCGAACTGTTCACGCACTCTTTACAAAGGGGTGAAGACGCGCGGCGGTGAGGTCGCTAGCGTCGTGACCACTCCCCCTGCCCCCGTCCGGAGGGCCACCATGACCACGCTCAACCCCGTCTCCGCAATGCTCCACAGAGTCCGCGCCTGGAGTGTCGAGTCCCAGCAGGGCGCCCGACGCAACGCGATGGTTGCGACCACCGCGCTGGCCGCACGCCGCGCCGAGCGGCAGGACGTCGACGCCTTCTTCGCGGCATTGCGTCCCAAGCCGCGGGCACCGCGGCTCCCGACTGCCGTGCACCGCTGACCGACACCTGACCGACACGCGCGTCACCCACCCGACCGGGGGGACCACCGTCCCTCCGGCAGAATCGACCCATGCCGATCTCTGCGGCGCGGGTCGCGCCGGCGCCGAGCATCACCTACCACGACGTGCTGTCGGACGACGGCACCCGCCTCACGGCCTGGACAAACGACCCCGACGGGACCATCGACGGCCCTACCGTGGTCCTCTGCAACGGGCTGGGCACGGGACCGTGGGCCTGGCCGGCGCTGCTGCGGCCCGACTGCGGCGTCCGGATCATCTCCTGGAACCACCGCGGGACCGGCGGCTCGGACCGCCCGGCTGACCCGACCCACTGCGGTATCGAGTCCTTCGTCGAGGACACGCTCTCGGTGATGGACCACTTCGGCGTCGACCGGGCGCCGGTCATGGGCTGGTCCATGGGGGTGAACACGATGTTCGAGCTGGCCTTCCGGCACCCCGAGCGGGTGTCCGGGCTGTTCGCGGTGGCGGGGGTGCCGGGCGACACGTTCGCGACCATGCTGGCGCCGTTCAAGCTGCCCCGCCTGGTCGCGCACGAGCTCACCGTCACCATCGCCCGGGCGCTGAAGCTGACCGGCCGGGCCATCACCCCGGTGACCACCCGGCTGCCGGTCGGCCCACGCGCCATCGGGGTGCTCACGCACAGCGGCTTCATGTTCCCGGTGCCTGACACCGAGGGTGCCGCCAACGCCGTCCGCGAGTTCCTCGAGACCCCCATCGAGTGGTACATGCACCTCGCCATCGCCACCTCCGAGCACGGCCGGGTCTCGCTGAGCAAGATCAAGGTGCCGACGGCGTTCGTGGCCGCCAAGTGGGACGTGCTGGCCGGCTCACGCGACATGGCCTCGGCGGCCGCGCGGATCCCCGACGCGACGTACGTCGAGCTGAGCGGCAGCCACTTCGTGCAGATGGAGCAGCCCGAGAAGGTCCACGAGCTGCTGCTGGAGTTCCTCGGCCGGGTCGGTTGATGATCCGCCCCGCTCTGGCAGCGGCCGCACTGGTCCTGGTCGCGGCGGGCTGCTCGCAGGGGGGCGACGAGGTCAACGTCAACGTCAACACCGACGGCACCCCGCCGACCGCTACCGCATCCGCCGGCGCGTCCGGTCATGAGCCGACGGTGCTCGACACGATCGCGACCGGGCTCGAGGTGCCCTGGGGGCTGGCCTTCCTGCCCGACGGCGACGCCGTGGTCACCGAGCGCGACTCCGCGAAGGTCCTGACCATCTCCGGCGCCGACCACGAGGTCACCGAGGTCGGTCAGGTCGGCGACGCGGCCCCGCAGGGCGAGGGCGGGCTGCTGGGGGTCGCCGTCTCGCCGGCGTACGACAAGGACCACACCCTGTACTTCTATGTGAGCAGCACGGACGACAACCGGATCGTCACCGCCACGCTGGCCAACGGCAAGCTGGGCGCCACGAAACCGATCTTCACCGGCATCCCGCTCGGCGCCATCCACGACGGGGGCCGGCTCGCGTTCGGCCCCGACGGGATGCTCTACGCCTCGACCGGCGAGACCGGCAACAGCGAGCTCGCCCAGGACCGCGACTCGCTCGGCGGCAAGATCCTGCGGCTCACCCCCGAGGGCAAGCGGGCGCCCGGGAACCCGTTCGACACCGCGATCTGGTCGTTCGGCCACCGCAACGTGCAGGGGCTCGCGTTCGTGGACGACCAGCTGTGGGCCTCGGAGTTCGGCCAGAACACCTTCGACGAGCTGAACCGGATCGACGCCGGCGCCAACTACGGCTGGCCGGTGCACGAGGGCACCGGCGGCGCCTCGGAGGGCTACACCGACCCGCAGGCCACCTGGGGCACCGACGTCGCGTCCCCGTCCGGGCTGGCCTACACCGACGGCGCACTCTGGATGGCCGCCCTCCGCGGCAACCGGCTCTGGAAGATCCCCGTCAAGGACCAGACCGCCGGCCAGCCCGAGGCCTACTTCGTCGGCGCCTACGGCCGGATGCGCACCGTCGTCGTCGCTCCCGACGGCAACCTGTGGGTGACCACCAGCAACCGCGACGGCCGCGGCGACCCGTCAGGGTCCGACGACCAGATCCTGCTGATCAGCCCGACGGGCGGTTAGCCAGCAACCTCAGGTGTCCGCGGCCTCTCGATGGAGCCGCCCGAGGCCCGGACCGAGGTCCCCACCACCGTCGCGCGCCTGGCCGCGCGGCGAAGGGTGGTCAGCACCGCCGGCCCGACGACGACTATCGCGACGGCGTTGGTGATCGCGCGGCCGGTGTCGAAGGAGCCGGTCGAGGTGATGAGCGTGTAGGCGCCGAACCGGTGGAGGTTCTCCCACAGGGGGGCGGCAGGGTCGAACGACAGGGCGGTCTGCTCGTGGCCGGGGATCACGACGCCGAGGAGGAACGGCCAGCCGGAGAGGTTCATGAGCAGCCCGTAGAGGTACGCCGCGACGACGCCGTACGCCGCGAGCATGGCTATCTCCCACCGACCCGTGACGCGGCGCGGCAGCAGGCCCGCACCCATGCCGACCCAGGCCGACACGAGCATCTGGAACGGCAGCCAGGGGCCGACGCCGGCGGTCATGAGCGCGGAGGCGAACAGCGAGGTCACACCGAGCACGAAGCCGAACCCGGGGCCGAAGACCCGGCCGGCCAGCACGAGCAGGAAGAACACCAGCTCGATGCCGCCGGTGCCGGCGGAGAGGCCGCGCAGGATCGCGATCACCGCGCTGAGCACCCCGAGAACGGCGAGCACCCGGGTGTCGAGGCCGCCTTCGCTCAGCTCCGCGAGCATGACCGCGATCACCACGGGCAGCAGCGCGAGGAACAGGAACGGCGGGTCGACCCGGTCGGTCGGCTGGACCCGGACCAGCAGCGGCCAGACCAGCATCATCAGCCCGCCCAGCGAGGCGACGCCGAGGATCACCGCGGAGCGGCGTGAGATCGGGACTGCGTTCATTGCCTTACCTCGAGCGCCTCGGTGACCTCGTCGACCCGGAGCCACGGTGGCCCCAGCACCTTGGTCATCTGGGGGGCGAACGCCGGCGACTCGGCCACCACCCGGCGTACCGGACCGGACGAGACCACCTCGCCGTCCGCAAGCACCACCACGTCGTCGGCGGCCAGGGCGGTGAACTCCACGTCGTGGGTCGAGACCAGCACGGTCCGGCCCTCGGAGGCGAGCCGCCGCAGGAACGCCGCGAGGACGTGCTTGGCCCGGTAGTCCAGTCCGCGCGTCGGCTCGTCCAGCAGTACGACGGACGGGCCGCCGGCCAGCACCAGCGACAGGCCCAGCGCCAGCCGCTGCCCCTCGGACAGGTCGCGCGGGTGCTGGTCACCCGGGATCCCGGGGGTCAGCGAGTCGAGGATCGGCCGCGTGGCGGGGCCGCCGGCAGCGCACTCCTCGTCGACGGTCTCGAGGTAGAGCAGGTCGGCCGCCTGCTGCGGCAGCAGGCCGACCACGGCCCGGCGCTCGGCCGGCCTGAGGGCGACCGGGTCGATGTCGCCCATGGCAACAGTCCCCGACCGGCGCGGCCCGCTGCCCTGCAGCGCCCACAGCAGCGACGACTTGCCCGAGCCGTTGCGGCCCATCAGTGCGGTGACCCGCCCCAGCGACAGGGTCAGCGACACCTCGCGCACCGCGACGGTCCGGCCGTGCACGACGGTGAGCCCGGAGACGACCACACCCGACGACACCGCCGCCGGTGGGTCGACCCGGGGCGGCGGCAGCCTGAGCGACGGGGCCAGCCGCCGGGCGTCCCTCACGGTGAGCGGCAGCGGCGACCACCCGGCCGCCCGGCCCAGCTCCACCAGGGGCGGTACGACGGGCGACGTCGCCAGCACGGCCGCGGGCTCACCCACGACCAGCGAGCCGTCGCCGGTGACCAGGCAGATCCGGTCCGCGAACGGCACCACCCGCTCCAGCCGGTGCTCGGCGAGCAGCACCGAGACACCGAGGTCGTGCACCAGCCGGGTGATCGTGGCCAGCACGTCCTCAGCGGCCGTCGGGTCGAGGGCGGACGTCGGCTCGTCGAGCACCAGCAGCCGCGGGTGCATGGTCAGCACCGAGCCGATCGCCACCCGCTGCTGCTGCCCGCCGGAGAGGGTGCGCAGGTCGCGGTCGCGCAGGTCGGCGATGCCGAGCAGGTCGAGGGTCTCCTCGACGCGGCGCCGCATCGTCTCCGGCGGCAGCCCGAGCTGCTCCATGCCGTAGGCGAGCTCCTCCTCGACGGTGTCGGTGACGAAGCCGGCCAGCGGGTCCTGGCCGACGTAGCCGATCGCGTGCGCCCGCTCGCGCGGCGGCGCGTCCAGCACCGACACCCCGTCCAGCAGTACGTCGCCCCGGAGCGTGCCTCCCGAGAACCGCGGCACCAGGCCGGTCACGACCCCGAGCAGCGTCGACTTCCCGGAGCCGGTCGGCCCGGTGACCAGGACCAGCTCGCCCTCCTCGACCGAGAGCGACACGTCGGCAAGCACGGGCGCCTCGTCGTAGCCGAACGAGATGTCGCGCAGCTCCAGCAGCGTCATGCCGCAGCCATCCGAGGCTCGGGAGCGGCCGCGGCCGCGGCGAGGCCCAGCATCGAACCGACCAGCGCGACCAGCGTGACCTGCGGGAACGACGCCAGGTCGGGGTAGGCCACCACGAGCTGGTGCCCGTTGACCCACCAGGCGACCACGGCGGTGGCGACGCCGGAGACCATGACCGCCAGCTCGGGCCAGCGCCACGGGTCGGGGCGGTAGCGGGTCCGGGCGACCCGGCGGCCGGCCAGTGCCAGGCCGGCGACCGCCGCGACGACGCCGAGCACGAGCATGGGCGTGGCCAGCAGGCGGGGTGCGGTGTGGTCGAGCCCGGCGTACACCCCGACCGCGACGCCGCAGACCCCCAGCAGCATCAGTCCGCCGGTGAGCTGCCGCTCGGCGGGCGGGGCGCCGGCAGACCGGCCGTAGCCGCGGGTGTCCATGCCGGCGGCCAGCTTCAGCGACCGCTCGAGCGCGTCCTCGAGCACCGGGACCAGGTAGCGGCGCAGCCGGCCGGTACGCCGCGGGTCCCCCGCGCGCAGCGACTGCGCGGCCCGCACCCGGCGGGCGCTGTCCACCAGCTGCGGCAGCACCGTGACCGCGACGACGAGCGCCGTCCCGACCTCGTGCAGCGCCGCCGGCACCGAGCGGAGCAGCCGCTTGGGGTTCGCCAGCGCATTGGCCGCGCCGACGCAGATCACGATGGTGCCGAGCCGCAGTCCGTCGTACAGCCCGGCCAGCACGGACTCCCGGGTGACCGGCCCGAGCAGGTGCAGGCCGAGCACCCAGTCCGGCAGTGGGACCTCAGGCAGGTCGATCAGCACCAGGCCGCCGTCCGCGCCGCCACCGAGCAGCACGCGGAACAGCACCCGCATCACCACGATCACGACAGCGACCACGACGTAGAGCCGGAACGCGTCCGCCCACGGCTGCTCCGAGCGGCGAGCCAGCACCACGAGGGTGGCCACGGCCACGATGGTCAGCAGCACCAGCGGGTTGGTCGTGAACGACGCCGCGGTCGCCAGTCCGAGGGCCCACACCCACCAGGCGACCGGATGCAGGTCCCGAGGCAGCCGCGCAGCTGTCACTGGGGGCACCTGACGATCATCGCGGAAGGAACGTTGCTCCTACGAGTCGTCGCCGCTCGCGTTCTCTCTGGACCGCTTGACCCTGGCCAGGGCCGGGCGGCCGCCATGGCCCAGGACGCCACCGAGCAGCGCCAGCATCGAGGTCAGGACGAGCAGGATGCCCGGCACCACCCAGACGGGGGCCGTCTTGGTCTGCACCGGCTCCGAGCTGGTCAGGTAGGTGTCGTAGGCCTCCGCGTCGTTGGTGGCCTTGGCGCCGTTGCTCTTGTCGCCCTTGCCGGCCTGCGCGGTCGGAGTGGGAGCCGCGGTGGTCGGCGTGACGGTCGGCGTGGCGGTCGGCGTCGACGAGGGCTTGGTCGTGTGCGCGATCGGTGTGCTCGAGGCCACCGGCGGGACGTAGGGGGCACTCGTGTGCGTCGCCGCGGGCGGCGGCGGCGTGTTGTTCGACGAACCGCCGGTGTTGGTGTTGCTGCCGCCGTGCGAGCCACCGCTGTTGTGCAACGTCGGGGGCTTGTGGCCACCCGTCGAGCCAGCGTGGTGGGTCGGCTTCTTGGTCGGCTTGTGGGTGGGCTGCGCCGGAGGTGGCGCGGGAGGCGGCGCGGCCGTGGTCGGCGCCACGGTTGCTGTCGGTGCCACGGTCGCGGTCGGGGTCTTCTGGGTCGGCGCGGCGGCCGCCGGCGTGACCACGGCAGCGTCTCCCGAGCCGGCCGCGCTCTGCGGCCACCAGGCAACGAGGCAGGCGGCAAGGCCCAGCAACACCGCTACGGCGAAGCGGACGAGATTCGTCCAGGTCCTGCTCACCACGTCCTCCTGAGGTCCCCGTGTAGGAAGACCGCTCCCACAGGAAAAATACAGTACCCGCGTCTGGAGCGAAGAAGTTCGGCGAACTATGGGCTAGTCCGCTGCCGCCGGCGCAGGAAGTACGCCGCGGCGCCGCCGCCGGCCAGCACGAGGAGCACCAGCGGCACCACCCACGCCGGCAGCGCGCCGGAGTCGCTCGCCCCCGGGTCAGCAACGGGCGTGGCCGGCGCCGACTCGGACGGCGTGGTGGCCTCGCCCGTCGGGTCGGACGCCGTCGGCAGGGTGCTGTCGGACGCGCTGGGCGGCCCGGTCGGCGTTGCTGCAGCGCTGCCACCCGGTGACGCGTTCGTCTCGTCCGGGCCGGCCGTGCCGGCCGTCGTGGGCGCCAGGGTCCCGGACGGCGTCGCCGTCGGCGGGTGAGAGGTGCCCGGTGGCTTGGTGGACGGCTTGGCCGTGGGGGTGGCGGAGCCGTGGCCACCGCCGTTCCCGTGGCCACCGCTGCCCCCGCCGCCACCGGACGTCGGCGCCGTGGTTGGGGTCGGGGTCGGCGAGCTGACGTGCGGCGCGGGGCTGACGTCGGGCGCGTGCTGCGACCCGGACTGCCACGCGAACCC
>JAWWPK010000296.1:0-2956 GCA_033854925.1 Nocardioidaceae bacterium
GAGCACGAAGAGGATGGAAGCACGACGGTTGGGGTAGTCCCGTCTCGTTGACGATGGCCCTTCGGACCACCCGCCGGGGGGTCGTCGTCGCGTCCGCTCTAACCGGACGCACCCCGTCGATGATCACGAAAGGCACGCCATGAGCCTCGTCATCGGACTCGCCGTCATCGCCTTGGTGCTGTGGGTGCTCTGGCGCTACGTCGTCGGCGGCGGGCGATCCGAGCGGGGCGGTTGAGTCAGGCGCTTCGGGTTGCGTAGACGACCACCCGATGGTCGTGGGTGCCGTTCCTGAAGGTCCCGCCGCAGGTGATGAGCGTCAGGTGGGCGAGCCCGTCAGCAGAGGGTTGGGGCCATGTGCCCTGCACGGGGCCGGCGCCATAGATCAGGTTGAGCACCGCGGGATCAGCCGTCTCCTCGAGCGAGTAGATCTTCAGCTCGGTGACGGCGAAGCGAACGTCGAGTCCACTTCGCGTGTCATGGACGACGATCGGGTCGCCCGGCCTCAAGCTGTCGAGGTGGGCGAACACGCCGGGGCGTCCGAGAGGGTCATCGACGTGGCCGGCGATCAGCGCCGTGCTGAGCGCCCCTGGGACGGCGCTGCCTCGATACCAGAACGCCTGCTGCCACGCCGGGTCATCCGCGGGCCCCATGGGAGCGTCCATCACGTTCGTCTCCGTGATCCCCACGCCGACCACCGGCGCCGCGACATCGAGCGACGGCACCTTCAGCTCGAGCGGAACCGCGGATGGCCCGTCGCGCAAGCCGAGCCCGGGGTTGTCCAGCGCGGCCGGGACGACCAGGGCCGTCGAGGTCGTCACCGGGCCGGCCTCGAGGACAGGTTCGGCGACGGGCGGGGCCGGAGCGAGGATCGGTCGAGCGTGCCGATGGTCCGCAGTCGTCGAACCGGTGAGGACCAGCGTGGCGATGAGCACGACCGTGAGACGGCTCGCGGCCGACACCAACCGTCGTCTCGACGTCACGGGAGGTTGCGCGCGGCCTCACCGAGCAGTCGCCGGCGCTGCGCAACCGCCAGTGTCACGAGCGCACACACGAGGCTGACGAGCATCAAACCGAGCCACGGCAGGCCTTGGCTCGCGGATGGTGCGCCACCGGTGCGAGGTGGGCCGACGACACCTGGGACGCCCGGGCCGCCGGGAGCACCCGGTGTGCCGGGAGCAGCAGGGGCGCCGGGAGTGCCAGGCGCACCGGGGCTGCCGGGTGTGAGGGCGGTCGGTGTCCCGGTGGGCGAGCCGGGCGTGCCGGCCGACCCCGGTGTCGTCGTCACGATCCCTCCGCCCGGCGCGGTGGTGGTGGGCGTCCCGCCCCCGGTCGTGGTGGTGGGCGTCCCGCCCAGGGTCGTGGTGGTGGGCGTCCCGCCGCCGGTCGTGGTGGTGGTCGTGACGGGCGGGGCCTGCGCGCAGGTGGGCCTCGTGAACGTGTCGTTGTCCAAGGTCACCGCGCCGTTGCGGGCGAGCGCCCGGCCGTGGACGGTGACGCTGTTGGTCACGGTGATCGAGGTCAGGGCCAGGATGTTCCCGACGAACACCGAGCCGGTTCCCAGCGTGGCGGAGCTGCCGACCTGCCAGAAGACGTTGCACTCCTGGGCACCGTTGATGAGCGTGACCGTGCTCCCCGACCCGGTGATGAGCGTTGAATCCGTTTGGAAGATGAAGACCGAGCTGAGGTCACCTGCGCCGTCGAGGACCAACGGCCCGGTCAAGCTCAGCGGCGACTTGCTCGGCCCCGAGTAGACGCCCGCTTGGAGGCTCAGGTTGGCGAGATCCGCGGTCGTCGTCGCGTCGATGGGCCGGCCAGCGGCGTCGATGTACGCGGCGGTCAGGTCGGATTGCGCCTGCTGCGCGGCGGCATTGGTCGTATCCGTCGTTCCCGGGGGGAGCACCAGACCCGGCGGAAAGCCTGTGATCGATGTCCCAGGCCAGAGTCCGAGGCTTCCGTCGAGGACGCTGTTGCCGGTGTTGGTGACGGTCGACGCTCCCAGCACGGCGTCGTTCGCCGATGTGGCCAGCGAAACGGTCGGTGCGAGCGCCGCGCCAGCGGTGCTCGAGCCGATGAACCCGATCGCCCCGGCCATCGCGAACGCGACGGACACGGCACCCATCCGTCGGAGTGCAGCATGGTTGATCATGAAAGAGGGCTCGTTTCGTGCGTTCGTAGGCATCGCCTCCAGCAGCACCGCCCGCCGCAGGGGTTGGCCCGAGCACACGATCTGCTGACCAGGTCACCAAGAGGGCCCCAACCGAGGTCAGGTGTCATCTGGGAAGGCCAGCAACAGGGTGGGATGTCGGCACCCTGTTCTCAGTGTCGGCACCCGCGCGCCCACAACTGAGGCATTTGTCGATCACTGCCCTCGGCGCTGAGCAAGGACCTCGTGGTACACGGCGGCGTACTTGTCCACCATCGTCGCTCGGTCGAACCGTTTGACGGTCGAGGCACGGATCGCGTTGCGGTCGAGGCTGCCCGCCCGGTCGACGGCGCGGGTGGCCTCATCCGCATCGCCGGCGATGAACCCGGTGCGCTCGTGGTCGATGAGCTCCGCCATAGACCCTCGCTCGTAGGCGATGACCGGTGTGCCGGAGGCCATGGCCTCGACGACGCTGTAGCCGAAGGGCTCTTCGAAGTCGATGAGGTGCAGCAGCGCGTGGGCTCCACCGAGCACGTCCGCTCGGTTCGCGGCATCGACCGGTCCGATGTAGCGGACGCGGTCATCGTCGATGTGCGGAGCGACCTCGTCCCGGAAGTACCGCTCGTCTTGGATGATGCCGGCGATGACGAGCGGTCGACCGGCCCGCCGCGCGACTTCGATGGCGACGGCGGTGCCCTTGTCGGGGTGGATCCGGCCGAAGAAGAGCAGGTGCTCGCCCGGGTCGGGGTGCACCGTGAAGGCGTCGACGTCGATGCCGTGGTGGATCGTGGCCGCGTAGTGCAACCGGGGATG
>JAWWPK010000297.1:0-5038 GCA_033854925.1 Nocardioidaceae bacterium
GGAAGCGCCGGAAACCGTCCACAGGGATGATCCAGGGACGCGACGTCCACACGAGAGGAGAAGGGGGTGAGCAGCACGACCGCACCGACCACCGCGCCCGCGGTCAGCGGGCTCCCGCTCGAGCGGCCCGCGCCGCGCCACGGCCCCGGCCGACTGCCGTACACCCTCGTGCTGCCGGCCGCCTTCCTGCTCGCGCTCTCGCTCGGCTACCCGCTGGTGCGCCAGGTCGTCCTCTCCTTCCACGAGTACGGGCTGGCCCAGCAGTTCGGCCGGTCCGCGGACTTCGTCGGGCTCGACAACTACCAGGCGCTGATCACCGACCCCTACCTCTGGAAGGTGCTGCTCCGCACCGTGGTGTTCTGCCTCGTGAACGCGGCGGTGACGATGCTCCTCGGCATGGGGGTCGCGCTGCTGATGCGCCTGATGGCCGGACCGATCCGGCTGCTCGTGCAGGGCGGGCTGCTGTTCGCCTGGGCGATGCCGGTGGTCGCCTCGCTCACCGTCTGGCAGTGGCTCTTCGACACGCAGTACGGCGTCATCAACTGGACGCTGACCCGCCTCGGCGCCGACTACGAGGGCCACTCGTGGCTGCTGGACCCCCTGTCGTTCTTCTTCGTCGCCACCGTGATCGTGGTCTGGATGAGCGTGCCGTTCGTGGCGTTCACCGGGTATGCCGCGCTCACCCAGGTCAGCGAGGACCTCACCGAGGCCGCGGAGCTCGACGGCGCGAGCGCCTGGCAGCGGCTGCGACACGTCGTACTCCCGTCGATCCGGCCGGTGCTGCTCATCATCGGGCTGCTGCAGGTCATCTGGGACCTGCGCGTCTTCACCCAGATCTACGTGCTCCAGAAGGCCGGCGGCGTCACCCGCGACACCAACCTGCTCGGCACCTACATCTACCGGCTCGGGATCGGCGGCGGTGACTTCGGTACGGCGGCCGCGGTCGCCATGTTCATGCTCGCGCTCACGGTGCTGCTGACCGCGCCGTACGTCCGCACGATGCTGCGGAACGAGGAGGACTGATGGCCCGCCCCGCGTCCGCGCCCGTCCGGTTCGGCGCCAACCTTGCCGGGTTGGTGATCTTCGTGGCCTGCATCTTCCCGGTCTACTGGATGGTGAACACCTCGCTGCTGCCGCGCCGCGAGATCAACGCGCCCGACCCGACCTGGCTGCCGTTCGGCGGTTCGCTCGACAACTACCGCACGGTGCTCTCGGGCGGCCGCTTCTTCGACGCGCTCTGGATGAGCCTCGGGGTGACCGTCGCGACCGTGACGATCTCGCTGACCTTCGCGTTCCTGGCCGCGCTCGCGGTGACCCGGTTCCGGTTCCGCGGCCGCAAGAGCTTCATCGTCACGCTGCTGCTGATCCAGATGATCCCGGTCGAGGGGCTGTTCATCAGCCAGTACAAGATGCTCGAGGGCTTCCACCTGCTCAACACGATCGCCGGGCTGACGCTGGTCTACGTCGCCAACGTGCTGCCCTTCACGGTCTGGACGCTGCGCGGCTTCGTCGCCGGGGTGCCCTACGAGCTCGAGGAGGCCGCGATGATCGACGGCTGCTCGCGGTTCCAGGCGTTCCGCAGGATCACCTTCCCGCTGCTAGCCCCCGGCCTCGTCGCAACCGGCGTCTTCGGCTTCATCCAGGCGTGGAACGAGTTCACGCTGGCCGTGGTCGTGATGACCCGCGAGGACTCGAAGACCCTGCCTGTCTGGCTGGCCAGCTTCCTCGACGTCAACCGCGGCATCGACTGGGGCGGCGTGATGGCCGGCTCGACGCTGATCGCGGTGCCGGTGATCATCTTCTTCCTCCTGGTCCAGGGCCGGATGGTCTCCGGGTTGACCGCCGGCGCGGTGAAGGGATGAATACCCCAGACGAATGCTCGCTTCGCTCCGCTTCGACCGGGGACCCCGGAAAAGCGAGCCTCGAGTCCTTGGCCCTGCGGCTGCTGCTGCCGTCGTTCGCCGGCACGTCGGTGCCCGGCGACGCGCTGGTGCTGCTGGAGGAGGGCCTGGGCGGGCTCTGCCTGTTCGGCTCGAACACCGCCGACGGCCCGGAGGCGGTCGCGGCGTACACCGCGAGCGTGCGGTCCGTCTCGCCCGGTGCCGTGGTCGCGGTCGACGAGGAGGGCGGCGACGTCACCCGGCTGCACGTGCCCGACGGCAGCCCGGTGCTCGGGCCGCTCGCCCTCGGTGCGGCCGACGACGTCGCACTGACCCGGGCGGTCGGCCGGGCGATCGGCCTCGAGCTCGCGGCGGTCGGCATCACCCTCGACCTCGGCCCGGTGGCGGACGTGAACTCCAACCCGGACAACCCGGTGATCGGCACCCGCAGCTTCGGCGGGTCGGCGGCCGAGGACGCGGTGCACGTGGCCGCGTGGACGCTGGGGCTGCAGTCGGCGGGGGTGGCGGCGTGCGCCAAGCACTTCCCGGGCCACGGCGACACCGCCGAGGACAGTCACCTCGCGCTGCCGGTGCTGAATGTCGACTTGTCGACGCTGGCCCGGCGGGAGCTGGTGCCGTTCGTGGCCGCGATCGAGGCCGGTACGGCGGCCGTGATGACCTCGCACGTCATGGTCCCCGCCCTGGATCCGGAGCTGCCGGCGACCTTGAGCGCGCCCATCCTCGGGGTGCTCCGCGACCGGCTCGGCTTCCGGGGGGTGATCGTGAGCGACGCCCTCGACATGGCGGGCGCCTCCGCCACCCGCGGCATCCCCGCAGCCGCGGTGCTCTCGATCGCCGCCGGTGCCGACCTGCTGTGCATCGGCGCGGACAACTCGGTCGAGCAGGTGCGGTCGATCCAGGCCGCTCTCGTCGACGCGGTCCGGACCGGCCGGCTCTCCGAGCAGCGCCTGGCCGAGGCGGCGAACGCAGTGAGCCGCCTCAACGATTCGTCTGCGGGGGGACCTGTAGATCTTGCCGAGGAGCCGCAGACGAATCGGTTGCTGGCCCAGGGGGCCGCGCGGTCGGTGACCGTCACGGGTGAGCTGCCCGCGCTGAACGGCGCCCGGGTCGTGCGGGTCGACTCGCCGGGCACCATCGCGATCGGCGCAGCGCCCTGGGGACTGCCGGCCGACGAGGTCGTCGCACCGGGCGCGACCGACCTCCCGGACGGGCCCCTGGTGGTCCAGGTCCGTGACGCGCACCGGCAGCCCGACGTCCAGGCGACGCTGGCCGCGGCGGGCCCGGGCACGGTCGTGGTGGAGTGGGGCTGGCCCGGTCGACGTACCAACGACCTGCCCACCATCCACGCGCGGGGCTGGTCGCAGCCCGGCGCGGTGGCCGTGACCGACGTGCTCAGGAAGGCAGGGTGGGACCGGTGACCGGCGCGATCGGCCTCGACATCGGGGCAACCAAGACCCTCGGGGTGCTCCTGGACGCCGAAGGTCGGGTGCTGGAGCAGGTGCGCGAGGCCACCGAGCCGGGGCCGGACGGCATCGTCCGCACGGTGGAGCTCGTCGTCGCGCACCTCGGCGCCGCGACGGACGGCGCGCCCGCGACCTCGGTGGGGCTGGGCATCCCGGGGCTCGTCGACGTCGAGCGTGGCGCGGTCAAGCACGCAGTCAACCTCGGCGTCGACGGTGAGTGGTTGCCGCTGCGGGCTGAGCTCGAGGCCCGGCTCGGCGTGCCGGTCGCGGTCGAGAACGACGTCAACGTCGCCACCCTCGGGGCGGTGGCGCTGAGCGGGATCCGCGACCTGGTGTACCTCTCGATCGGCACCGGCCTGGCCGCCGGGCTGGTGCTCGACGGCACCCTGCGCCGCGGCGCGACCGGGGCGGCAGGCGAGATCGGACACGTGCCGATCGACCCCTACGGCGAGATCTGCCAGTGCGGCCAGCGCGGCTGCCTCGAGACGGTCGCGTCCGGAAGGGCTCTGGCCGAGGCGTGGCCTTCAGGTGACGCACCGCCGGCCCAGGCACTGTTCGCGGCCGCGGCCGGCGGGGATCCTCGGGCCATCGAGGTGCGCGACCGGTTCGCGGCCGGGGTGGCCGACGCCGTACGCACCCTCTGCCTGACCGTGGACCCGGCGACGATCGTGCTCGGCGGCGGCGTCTCCCACCTCGGTGCGCCACTGGTCGAGGCCGTGTCCGACGCCCTGCGCGCCCAGGCCTCCTCCTCACCGTTCCTCGCCTCGCTCGACCTGGCCGCGCGGATCCGGGTGGTCCCCGAAGACCAGCCGGTCGCCGCGATCGGGGCCGCACTGCTGGGTCGGGCGTAGGGCATGGAGATCGTCCCGCTCGCCTCCGCCGCCGAGGTGGCCGCCCTCGCCGCGGACACCATCGAGGCGCTGGTCGGCTCCCGGCCCGCGGCGGTGCTGGGGCTGGCCACCGGCTCGTCCCCCGTGGCGGCGTATGCCGAGCTGGTCGCGCGGCACCGGGTCGGCACCGGACCGTCGTACGACGACGTGCGGGCGTTCCTGCTCGACGAGTACGTCGGCCTCCCGCCCGGCCACCCGCAGTCCTACCGGGCCACCATCGCCCGCGAGCTGACCGACGACCTCGGCCTGCCGGCCGAGCGCGTGCAGGGCCCCGACCCGACCGACGTCCCGACCGCGGGCGCTGCCTACGAGGCGCAGCTCGTCGAGGCCGGCGGCGTCGACCTCCAGGTCCTCGGTATCGGTGGCGACGGCCACCTCGCCTTCAACGAGCCCGGCTCGTCGCTCTCCTCGACCACCCGGCTCAAGACCCTGACCGAGGAGACCCGGCGCGACAACGCGCGGTTCTTCGGCTCGCTCGACGAGGTCCCCCGCCACGTCCTCACGCAGGGGCTGGGCACCATCCTGCGAGCCCGGCACCTCCTGCTGATCGCCACCGGCGCCGGCAAGGCCGAGGCGATCGCGGCTGCCGTCGAGGGTCCGCTCACCGCCTCGTGCCCGGCCTCGGTCCTCCAGCTGCACCCGCACGCCACTGTGCTCCTCGATCCGGACGCCGCCTCGCGGCTCGAGCGTGCCGACCACTACCGCGAGGTCTACGCCGCCAAGCCCGACTGGCAGCGGCTGTAGGAGCTCAGGCGAGAGCCAGGGTGAGGGCGAGGATCGTGTC
>JAWWPK010000298.1:0-2735 GCA_033854925.1 Nocardioidaceae bacterium
CGACTACGCGGCCTACCGGAACCGCGAGGGCGACGCGCTCACCGACTTCGCCACCTGGAACGTGCTGGCCGAGGACCACGGCAACGACGTCCGCGAGTGGCCGGCCGACTACCGCCGCCACGACGGCCAGGTCGTGCAGGCCTTCGCTCGCGACCACGCGGACCGGGTGGACTTCGAGTGCTGGCTGCAGTGGGTGGTCGACGAGCAGCTCCAGCAGGCGCAGGCCAAGGCCGCGGGTGCCGGGATGAGCCTGGGCATCATGCACGACCTCGCCGTCGGGGTGCACCCGGGCGGTGCCGACGCGTGGCGGCTGCAGGACGTCTACGCGCAGGGCGTCCAGGTCGGCGCCCCGCCCGACCCCTACAACCAGCTCGGCCAGGACTGGAGCCAGCCGCCCTGGCGTCCGGACGCGCTGGCCGAGCTCGGCTACCAGCCGTTCCGCGACCTGATCGGCGCCGTGCTCCGGCACGCCGGCGGGGTCCGGGTCGACCACATCATCGGAATGTTCCGGCTGTGGTGGATCCCCACCGGCCGTCCCGCGCACGAGGGCACCTACGTCCGCTACGACCACGCCGCGCTGATCGGCGTGCTGGCCCTGGAGGCGCACCGGGCCGGCGCCGTCGTCGTCGGGGAGGACCTCGGTGTCGTGCCCCCGGAGGCCCGCGACTTCCTGCGCGCCCGCGGCATCCTCGGCACCTCGATCCTGTGGTTCGAGCACGGCCCCGACGGCGGCCCACTCCCTGCCGAGGCGTGGCGCGAGTGGTGCCTCGCATCCGTCACCACCCACGACCTGCCCCCCACCGCCGGCTACCTCCTCGGGGACCAGGTCCGGTTGCAGCACCGGCTGGGCCTGCTCGAGGGCGACCTCGACGACGACCTGGCGACGGCACAGGCGCAGGTCGACGGCTGGCTGGCGGAGGTACGCCGCCACGGGCTGCTGCCCGTCCGCGACGGCAGCACCGACGACCTCGTGCAGGCGCTGCACCGCTACCTCGCGCTGTCCCCGGCCCGCCTTCTCTGCGTCGCGCTGACCGACGCGGTCGGTGACCGGCGCACCCAGAACCAGCCCGGCACCACCGACGAGTACCCCAACTGGCGGGTCCCACTGGCCGGCCCCGACGGCGTACCGCTGTCGCTCGAGGAGGTCTTCACGTCGAGTCGCGCTCGCGCGCTCGCCGCCGCCGTGGCACCCCCCGCCGCGCCGCGGTGACGCGGCTGCCCTAGTACTCATGGGCTACTGACTCCGATGCAGCCGATGTGCCACGCTGCGCGTCGAAGCCGGGACGGAGCCCAGAACCCTCGAAAGGCACGCCGATGACGCAGACGCCCAACCCGCCGGCCGGGTGGTACCCGCAGGACAACCAGGAGCGCTGGTGGGACGGCACGGGCTGGAGCGACAACTTCCGGCCGCTCGGCTCCGACCAGACCCAACAGCCCGGGCAGCCGATGACGACTGCGGGCTACCCGAACACCTTCCAGCCGGTCCAGCAGCCGGGGTGGGCGCAGCCGGCCTACGGACAGCCGCAGCCCTACGTGACGCAGCCGGTGAAGCAGAGCCACACCGCGCGGAACATCCTCATCACTTTCGCCGTGATCTTCCTGGTCTTCGTGGGTGGCTGCATCGCGGTGGTCGCCGTGGTCGGCAACAAGGTGAACGACGCCGTCAACGACCAGTCCCTCGGCGGGCCCAACAACCCGCTCACGATCACCGAGGGCCAGGCGTTCGAGGTCAACGGGTTCGACTACGCGGACGGCTGGACGATCACCAACGAGCCGGTGAGCGGGACCTGGCACATCGACAACCTCAAGGTGACCAACCACCGCGGCAAGGCGGACCGCCTGCTCGTCGAGATCAAGCTGCTCAACGCCGGCGAGGTCGTGGCGACGTCGACCTGCACCGCCGGTGACGGGCTCGACAAGATCGCCAAGGACACCACGGTGACCGTCGACTGCGCCTCCGGCGATGCACTGCCGGCCGAGTACGACACGGTGACGATCCAGGACGCGATCTAGCTGTCCTGGTCGAGCCCGCGGGCCGGTCGGGGTGACCAGCCGCGGCGCAGGGCCAGGGCTCGCCAGACGAAGCAGGCCGCGATGCCCGGCAGCAGCACCACGCCGGTCGGCCAGCCCTGGTCCTGGGCGATCGCCGCCCAGGCGGCCCCGACGAGGGCCGGGGTGGCGTACCAGCCGCCCTCCAGCACCACCGGCACCCGGTTGGCGAGCACGTCGCGCGCAATGCCGCCGCCGACGCCGGTGATCATGCCGAGCAGGGCCGCCGGGACGATGTCGAGGCCGGCGTTCGACGCCTTCAGGGCGCCGATCACGCAGAACAGCGCCAGCCCGGCGGCGTCGAGGGTGAGGATGAGGTTCTCCCAGCGCGCGAGCGCCGGGTGCCAGAGGAACGTCGCGACCCCGGCCAGGGCGGCGGCGACCAGGAACTTCCACTCGACGAGCCCCGGCGGTGGGACGTCGCCGAGCAGTACGTCGCGGACCAGCCCGCCACCGAGCCCGGTGGCTCCGGCCAGCACCAGCGTGCCGAACAGGTCGAGCCGGGCGCGCACCGCCACGAGCGCGCCGGAGACCGCGAACACGAAGGTCCCCGCGAGGTCGAGCCCCGTCGGCACGGCGCCCAGGTCGAAGGTGGTCACTACCTCAGCTGCCGCGCGGTGAACGTCGCGGGCGGGTCGGCGATCGCGTCCTGGGCGGCGACCAGCTGGATCTCGCGGGTGCCGGCC
>JAWWPK010000299.1:0-2963 GCA_033854925.1 Nocardioidaceae bacterium
GCGGACGTCCCCCCTTCGCGCGCCGGCAGCGGCGCCCTGGGGAAGCCCGCTGTGTGCGTCAGCAGGTGCTCGAGGGTGACCCTGTCGAAGCCGGGTCGCGCGAAAGCCTCGATGTGGCTGCAGACCAGCGTGTCTGGTGCGAGCACGCCGTCCGCGATCGCCACCCAGACCGCCGCGGCGACGAGTGCCTTCGTCACGGAGTAGACGAGGTAGCGGCTGTCGTCCGTGGCCTCGCCGAGGGTGGCGACATGGACCAGGTCTCCGTCGCGTGCGACCGCCAGCTGGCAGGACGGGATGCGCCCCTCTTCGACCTCGCGCGCGGCCCGACCGAGGAGGGCGGCGAGACGCTCGTCCTGGACGCCGGCGGTCACGCAGGCATGATGCCGCAGTGGGGCAGCCGGTACGCGGCGCGTGTCCCGGTGACCGGGAGGGGTGACGTGGCCGAGCGGCTGCCGGGAGTGGACGCCGGCTTCCTCTACATGGAGACGCCCACCCAGCACATGCACACCCTGAAGGTGTCGTTCCTCGATGTCTCCTCGGTGCCTGGGGGCTACAGCTTCGAGATCTTCGCGGCCGGTCTCGGGGAGAGGCTGCACCTGCTGCCGCCGTTCCGCCGGCGCGTCCAGAAGGTGCCGCTCCAGCTGCATCACCCGGTCTGGGTCGAGGACGCCGATCTCGACCTGTCGGCCCACCTGCGCCGCGTCGTCGTACCCGCACCCGGCGGCAAGCACGAGGTCGAGCAGGTCATCGGCGACATCGCGAGCACGCCCTTGGACCGCAGCCGTCCGCTGTGGGAGATCTCGGTCCTCGAGGGGCTCGCCGACGGCACCGTCGGCGTCGTCGCCAAGATGCACCACGCCGTGGCTGACGGGGTCGCCGCATCCGCCCTGCTCGCCAACGTGATGGACACGGGCGCGCCGCTCGACGTGTCGCCGTGGCTGCCGCAACCCGGACCCAGCTCGCGCGAGCTGGTGACGCACGCGGTCATCGGGCAGCTTCGTCAGCTGGTCCGGCTGCCGGGCCTGCTGGTGCGCACCCTGCGGAGCGTTCTCGAGCTGGTACGACGGCGCCGGGCCATGCCGGTGAGCCCCCCTCGCCCGATCCTCGACACCCCGAAGGTGTCGTTCAACGGGGCGATCACGGCGCGCCGGTCCTTCGCGGCGGCCTCGCTGCCGATCGCCGATGTGCGCGCAGTGCGGGCAGCGACCGGCGTGACCTTCAACGACGTCGTGCTCGGCATCGTGGCCGGCGCGCTCCGCAGCTGGCTCGAGCAGCAGGGGGAGCACCCGACTGCGTCGCTGACCGCTGGGGTCCCGGTGGCGACCGACGGTCCTGGGGCAGCGGAGCGGCTCGGCGGCAACCGGGTCTCCAACATGTTCACGTCGCTGTGCACCGACATCGCCGACCCGGTGGAGCGGCTGCAGCACATCGCCCTCGTGACCCAGCAGGCCAAGGTCGTCCAGGAGGCGCTCGGCCTGCAGATGCTCCAGGACTGGGTGCAGTACACGCCGCCGGGGCCGTTCACCGCGTTCATGCGGCTGTACTCGCGCTTCCGTGGCGCGGACCGTCACCCGGCGCCGTTCAACGTCGTCGTGTCCAACGTCCCGGGACCGCGCGAACCCGTGTCGGTTGGCGGTGCGCGCCTGACCGATCTCTACTCGGTAGGCCCCATCCTCGAGGGCATCGGTCTCAACATCACGGTCTGGTCCTACCTCGACCGGCTCAACTTCTCGGCCCTCGCCTGCCCCGACACCCTCCCTGATCTCGACGAGCTGGTGGCCCATCTGCGGCCGGCGCTCGACGAGCTCGGCGCCCGGACACGGGGTGCTTCCGCCTGATCCGTCCACCCCGGCGTAAGGTCGCGACCAAGCGCTTGCTTGTGCGGGATCCCGAGGACCTGGAGGGCGACCGAACGTGGACCGTCGAGCCGTGGCAGCACGGGCCCTGGGCCGCATGCTGTCGGCGCCGGAGCCCGGCGCGGACCTGCCCGAGGGCCGGATGGTGGACCTGCCCGGCCGGGGGCGGACGTTCGTGGTGGACGTCCCTGGCCCGCCCGGCGCCCCGACCCTGGTTCTGCTGCACGCCCTCGGCTGCACCGGCTACCTCAGCTGGTTCCCTTCGATCCTGGTGCTCGCTCACGACTACCGCGTCGTCGTGCTCGACCAGCGCTGGCACGGCCGTGGGATCCGGTCGAAGAAGTTCCGGCTCAAGGACTGCGCGGACGACGTGGCTGTGCTCGCGGACGTGCTCGGCATCGACCGCTTCATCCCCGTCGGCTACTCGATGGGCGGGCTGATCGCGCAGCTCGTGTGGCAGCGGCACCCGCACCGGTGTGATGGGCTGGTCCTCGCCGCGACGGCCCGCAACTTCCGCGGTGCCCGGCGGGAGAAGTTCTTCTTCCCGCTGATGACGGCGGCGATGGTGCCGCTGTCGCCCTACGTCCGCAAGCGGGTCGAGCGGCTGGCCATCACGCTGCCCGAGGTCCCGTGCCCGCCGGCGGAGTCGGTGCGCAACTGGGGGCTGGCGGAGTTCCGCAGCACGAGCGCGTGGTCCATGCCCGCCGTCCTGCGTGAGCTCGGCCGGTTCAACTCGGCGCCCTGGATCGGTGGGGTCGACGTGCCGACCGCCGTGGTGGCGACGGCGAAGGACCACACCATCCCGGTACGACGGCAGTACCGGCTCGCAGCGGCGATCGAAGGGGCAACCGTGCACGAGGTCAACGCCGGTCACGCGTCCATGGTGCTGAAGGCCGATCTGTTCGTGCCGGCGCTCGTGGAGGCGTGCGGGTCGGTCGCCGACCGGCTGGCCTCGCGGCAGCTGCCGGCCAGCGGATGACCGTCGCTGAGAGGGTCGCGGACCCGCACCTGGCAGGTGCGGTGCTCGGGCGCGCCTTCACCACCGACCCCGTCTTCAGCTGGCTGATGCAGGGACGTGGACGGCGCGAGCACCGGCTGTCGCTGGTG
>JAWWPK010000300.1:0-5135 GCA_033854925.1 Nocardioidaceae bacterium
GACGTCAACGCGCTCGCGGACGGCTCTGACTACGTCGAGCTGGGGTTGTGGCGGCTCAGCCCGGACGGCCGGCTGCTGGCCTGGTCGGTCGACTTCGAGGGCGACGAGGTCTACGAGCTGCGCTTCCGCGACCTGGCCAGCGGGTCCGACCTCGAGGACGTGGTGCCGCGGTCGGCGTACGGCGGCGCGTGGTCGGCGGACTCGGTGTCTTTCTTCTACACGGTGACCGACGAGATGTGGCGGCCGCACCAGGTCTGGCGGCACCGGCTCGGCACGCCGGTCTCCGAGGACGCGCTGGTGCTGGAGGAGCCGGACGAGAAGTTCGAGCTGATGGTGCGGGCCACCCGCAGCGGCGGCCTGGTCGTGATCTGGTCGGAGAGCCGCGACACGAGCGAGGTGTGGGTGGTCCCCGCGTCCTCGCCCACGTCGCCCGCCCTCTCGGTCGGCGGCCGGCGGACGGGCATCGGGTACCACGCCGAGCACGCCGTGCTCGCGGACGGCTCGTCCGGCCTGCTGGTGGTCACCAACGACGGCGCCACCGAGTTCCGGCTGATGAGCAGTCCGGTCCCGGTCGACGCCGACCAGGACCACACGGCCTGGACGCCGGCCCGCACGCCGCTGGAGGGGGAGCGGCTCGAGTCGGTCGAGGCGTTCGCCTCCCACGTCCTGCTGGTGTCGCGAGCCGAGGGCCACACCCGGCTGCGCGTCGTCCCGGTCGACGCGCTCGACGATCCCGGCATCGTGGTGGACCCCGTGTCGCCGATCGGGTCCGTGGCGGTCTCGCGGAACGAGGAGTTCGCCGCGACGTCGGTCACGGTGGTCGACGAGTCGTACCTGCAGCCGCCGGTGTGGTCCTCGGTGTCGTTCGGCGACGGTCTTCGGACCGAGCTGCTCCGCAAGGACGCGCCCGGCTTCGTCGCGGCGTCGTACGCCGGTGAGCAGCGGTCGTTCCAGTCCGTCGACGGCACGCTGGTCCCGGCCACCATCCTGCGGCACGTCGACACGCCGTTGGACGGCTCGGCGCCCTGCGTGATGTACGCCTACGGCGCCTACGAGTCGGTCTATCCCGACCAGGAGTGGGACCCGGCGATCCCGAGCCTGCTCGACCGCGGGGTGGTCTACGTGCACGCCCATGTCCGGGGAGGCGGCGAGGGTGGCCGGACGTGGTGGCTGGACGGGCGGATGGAGCACAAGCAGCACACCTTCGACGACCACGTCGCCGTCGCGGACGGCCTGGCCGGAGCCGGCCTGGTGGACGGCTACCGGATCGCGACCCGTGGGCTGAGCGCCGGTGGGCTCCTGCAGGGCGCCGTGTTCTCGCAGCGGCCGGACCGCTGGCGAGCCGTGGTCGCCGAGGTGCCGTTCGTCGACGTGCTCACCACGATGCTCGACCCGACCATTCCTCTGACCGTGAACGAGTGGGACGAGTGGGGTGACCCCTCGCGGACGGAGGACTACGCGTGGCTGGCCGGTTACTCGCCGTACGACAACCTCCCGCCTGCCGGTGGCCGCCCCGACCTGCTCGTCACCGGCGCCGTCCACGACGCCCGCGTCATGGTCTGGGAGCCGGCCAAGTGGGTCGCCGCCCTCCGCGAGACCGACCCCGACTGGGCTCCACGGTGCCTGTTCCGAGTCGAGGTCGGCGCGGGCGCCCACGTCGGCCCCTCCGGCCGCTTCGCGCACCTCGCCTACGAGGCCGAGATCTACGCCTGGCTGCTGGATCGGCTGGGTATGTCGCAACCACCGCTCATCGAGCCTGTCGAGATGTCCGCAGGATAGGCATTGGGCGAGTCCCAGCGCAGGCTGCGGAGGTCTCGACAAGCGCGACCAACGGTGGTCGGCTTCGATTCGCTACTGACTGGCGGATCAGTAGCCGGTACCGTGACGAGGGTGCGCACGACTCCGTTCCACTCGCGGCTGAGCGAGCTCAACGACCAGGGGCTCTACACCCACTGGCAGGGCACGTTGTCGCCGCTGCGCTACACCCATGCGCCGAAGCACGAGTACTTCGCGGTGCGGAACTCGGTGGGCGTCTTCGACACCTCGCCGCTCTACAAGTACCTCGTCACCGGGCCGGACGCCGAGCGGCTGCTTGCCGGCGCCCTGACCCGGGACATCAAGACCTGCCGGCCCGGCCAGGCGCACTACACGTGCTGGTGCGACGACCAGGGACACGTGATGCACGACGGGGTGGTGTTCCGGCACTCGGCCGACGAGTTCCTCCTGACCGCCGCGCGGCCGGCGCTGTCGTGGTTCCAGGAGCTCGGGAGTGGCCTGCGGGTGGAGCTCGAGGACGTCACCGAGGGCTACGGGATGCTCGCCGTCCAGGGGCCGCGGTCGCGGACCGTGCTCAGCACGCTGATGCCGGAAGCGGACACCCTCGGCTACTTCGACCACGTGCCGGTGAAGGTCGCAGACACGGCGGTGACGCTGAGCCGCACCGGCTACACCGGCGACCTCGGCTTCGAGCTCACGGTGCCGGAGGACCGGGCAGTCGAGGTGCTCGACGCCGTCCTGGAGGCGGGCCGCGGCCACGGCATCCGGCCGTTCGGCGAGGAGGCGCTGATGACGCTGCGCATCGAGGCCGGTCTGGCGCTGATCGACATCGAGTGGCACGACGCCCGGCTCGCGATGAGCGACGCCGACACGGTGACGCCCAAGGAGCTCGGCTTCGGCTGGATGCTCCGCGGCGTGCGCGACGGGTCCCGTCGGTTCGTCGGCTCAGAGGCGATCCGCCGCGAGCTGCTCGACGGCACCTCGCGCTGGGCGACCACCGGCATCGTCGTCGACTGGGCGGACTGGGACCGGCTCTACCGTGCGGCCGACCTGTTCCCGCCCAAGTCTCCGCGCCCGCTGCCCTATGAGTCGATGCTGTATCACCAGGAAGAGGGCTCCGACGACCGCAGCGAGGTCGGCTACTGCACCAGCTTCGTCTACTCACCGGTGCTGCAGCGACACATCGGCATCGCCCGGGTCCGGCCCGACCTCGGGGTGACCGGCACCGAGCTGCGCCTAGAGCTGGCCGTCAACCACCACAACACCACGGTCCGGGTCATCACGACCCCGATGCCGTTCTTCGACCCCGCCCGGAAAAAAGGATGAGTGAAGGAGGCATGACCAGTCACGACTACGACGCGATCGTCATAGGCGGCGGCCACAACGGGCTCACCCACGCGGCGTACCTCGCGAAGGCGGGGCTGCGCACCCTGGTGCTGGAGAAGAACGCCGGCGTCGGTGGGGCCGCCATCACCGAGGAGCTGGTGCCGGGCTTCCAGTTCACGACGTTCTCCTACGCACTGAGCCTGCTCCGGCCGGAGATCATCCACGAGCTCGACCTCGTGGAGCACGGCTTCCTGCCGCTGATGATGCCGTCGTCGTTCCACCCGACCGGCGACGGCGACTACCTGCTGTTCGGCGACGACCACCAGGCCAACCTCCAGGAGATCCGGCGACACTCGCCGCGGGACGCGGACGCCTACGAGCGCTACCACTACGACCTCGACCGGGTCTGCCAGGCGGTGCGGCCGCTGTTCGACAACCCGCCGCCGAACCTGTGGGGCAAGGACCCCGAGGACGCGGTCGACGTGAAGTGGCTCGTCGACCACCTCGGCAGCATCGACCGCAAGACCATGCACGACGTGGTCCGGCTGCTCACCGGCAGCGCGGCGGACTGGCTGGACGACTACTTCGAGCACGAGGCGGTCAAGGGCTACCACGCCTCGTCGTCGATCATCGGCTCGAAGGTGGGGCCGATGTCACCGGGCTCCGGCCTGGTGCTGCTGTTCCACAAGATGGGCGAGCACGACGGCCACCTGGGCTCGTGGGCGTTCCACAAGGGCGGCAACGGCGGCTTCACCCAGGTGCTCGACCGGGCCGCGCAGGCCTACGGCGCGGAGGTGCGGCTCGGCTCGCCAGTCGGCAACCTCATCACCGAGGGCGGCCGGGCGGTGGGCGTCGCGCTGGAGGACGGCACCGAGTTCCACGCTCCGGTCGTCGTCTCGGCGCTCGACCCGCGGCGTACCTTCCTCGACCTCTGCGACCCGCGCGAGCTGCCGCTCGACCTGGTCGACAACATCCGCCGGATGAAGTTCCGCGGGGTCTCGGCCAAGGTGAACTTCGCCCTCGACGGGCTGCCGGTCTTCCCCGCGCTGCCCGACACC
The DNA here is from genome assembly GCA_033854925.1 of Nocardioidaceae bacterium. GTDB lineage: Bacteria > Actinomycetota > Actinomycetes > Propionibacteriales > Nocardioidaceae > Nocardioides. Next base: position 4,161 of record JAWWPK010000300.1, read on the forward strand.
GTGGACCACTACGGCGGCTTCATGAACATCGGTCCGACCATCGAGTACGTCGAGCGGGCCTTCGACGCCGCGAAGTACGGCTGGTACTCCGAGCAGCCCTTCATCGACGCCGCGATCCAGTCCGTGGTCGACCCCGACATGGCGCCGCCCGGCAAGCATGTGATGTCGTGCTTCGTCCAGTACGCGCCGTACGAGCTCCGCGGCAGCGACTGGGAGACCGAGCGGGAGGCGTTCGGCGACAAGGCGCAGGCGGTGCTGGAGTCGCACTTCCCCGGCTTCGGCGACCTGGTCCTGCACCGCGAGGTGGTGACCCCGGTCGACATCGAGGCACGCACCGGGCTCACCGAGGGCAACATCTTCGCCGGGGAGTTCCTGGCCCCGCAGATGTACTTCTTCCGTCCCGCGCCCGGCTGGAGCCAGTACGCGACCCCGCTCGACGGCTACTACCAGTGCGGCTCCGGCACCCATCCGGGCGGCTGCGTGATCGGCTCGCCGGGCCGGCTGGCCAGCCAGCGGGTGCTGAGCGACCTCGGTCGCTGACGGTCGCTGGACCGGGTCCTCACTTCACCTTGAACCGCTTCGTCGACGGCGTCGGGTCGGGGACGCCGGCCAGGACGGCACGCACGTAGAGCGTGTGCTTGCCCTGCTTCAGCTTCTTGGTCTTGACCTTGAGCGGCGACTTGCAGTTGCGCCACGGGACCGGCTTCTTGCCCTTCTTCCCAGTGGCGCCGGTCTGCTGGTGCCGGGTCTCGTCGACGCGGCACTGGAAGCTGACCGAGGCGGGTGTGCCCGTGAAGGTGTACGACGCCTTCTTGCCCTTCTCGATCTTCGCCGGCCCGGTGATCGGGCCGGTCTCGGCGGTCGGCTTCGGGAGCGCCGGGAGCGGCAGTAGGTGGTCGGCCACCACCGCCAGCAGGACGTAGTCGTCCCCCGAGATCCACGTGACCGCGACGGCGCTGTTGCCGACCGCGAGCG
>JAWWPK010000301.1:0-3234 GCA_033854925.1 Nocardioidaceae bacterium
TCGGGCGGCAGCACCCTGCCGGTCGGGTTGGACGGCGAGTTCAGCCAGAGCAGGGCCGGCCGCTCGGGCCCGAGCGAGGTCAGCGAGTCCCTCGCCACCGCACGCGCACCGGCCAGGGCCGCGCCCACGGCGTACGTCGGGTAGGCGAGCTCCGGGAAGACGACCAGGTCACCGGCGCCGAGGCCGAGGTGCACCGCCAGCGAGGCGATCAGCTCCTTCGAGCCGATCACCGGCAGCACCTGGTCGAGGCCGAGCCCGGTCACGCCGTGGGAGGACGAGAGCCAGTCCAGCGCCGCCTGCCGGGTGGTCTCCAGTCCGATCGTGGTCGGGTAGCCGGGCGAGTCCGCGGCGGAGCGGAGCGCCTCCTGGACCACCGCGGGCGTCGGGTCGACGGGGGTGCCGACCGACAGGTCGACGATGCCGTCCGGGTGCGCCCGGGCGCGCGCGGCATGGGCGGTCAGCTTGTCCCAGGGAAAGTCCGGGAGGCGGGATGAGACGGTCAGGACGGCGACTTACTCGTCGTGCTCCTGCGGCGGCAATGCCGCCACCAGCTCGTGGTCGTGGTCGATCTCGCCCATCTTCGCGGCGCCGCCGGGCGAGCCGATGTCGTCGAAGAAGTGGACGTTGGCGTCGTAGTAGCCCTTCCACTGCTCCGGCGTGTCGTCCTCGTAGAAGATCGCCTCCACCGGGCAGACCGGCTCGCAGGCTCCGCAGTCGACGCACTCGTCGGGGTGGATGTAGAGCATCCGCTTGCCCTCGTAGATGCAGTCAACCGGACATTCGTCGACACAGGCCCGATCCTTGAGGTCGACGCACGGCTGCGCGATCACGTAGGTCACTCGGGGTTCCTCCTGGGTCTCGGGAGTCGAACGTTGCTGCGGGGCGGAACAGGCTGCGGCCAGCCTAGTATCCCGGCGTGGCGTCCCCTACGAGTGCCCACACCTTGGGTCCCCATGTCGTCGGCCAGCGGGTCGTCGTACGCCGGGTGCTGCCGGGCGAGACGGGGCCGAGCGGCGGCCCGGCGATGACCGACGTGCTGGGCACCTGCACGGCGTGGGGCAACGGGGTCTGCGTGGTCGAACCCGACGGTGAGGGGTCGATCGAGCCCGTCACCATCCGGATCCAGGACATCGTCTCCGGGAAGCCGGTCCCGCCCCGCTCGTCGACCCGGCACCGGGTCTCGCCCGCCGAGGCCCAGCGCCGCGCGCTGGCACTGTGGCCGGACCTCGAGCTCGAGCCCCTGGGCGACTGGCTGCTGCGCCACTCCCGGACGTCGACGGCTCGCCGCGCCAACTCGGTGCTGGCGATGGGCCCGTCGGGCGTGGCGGACGACTACGACCGGGTGGTCGCCCACTACGACGCGCTCGGGCAGCGGCCGATCGCCGCGGTGCTGCCCGACTCCGACGAGGACGCGCTCTTCAAGGGCCATGGCTGGGTCCTGGAGAGCCACGACCACGACACGGTGTTCCAGCTCGCGGGCATCGCGGCCGTACGCCGGCAGCTCGGCCGCGACGTCCCGGCTGCCGAGCTGCACGTCCAGGGACGGCTCGTGACGGCCCGCATCGACGACGCTGCGTCCGGCGTGGCCGCGGTCGACGGCGACTGGGCAGGCTTCCGCACGATCGAGGTGGTGCCGGATCGCCGGCGCGAGGGGTTGGGCCTGGCCGTGATGGCCGCCCTGGTCGGTTGGGCGGCCGAGCAGGGCGCGACGACGGCGTACCTCCAGGTGCTGGGCGACAACGCACCCGCCCTGGCACTCTACGACCGGCTGGGCTTCGTCGAGCACCACCGCTACCGCTACCTCGCGGCGCCCCGATAACTGATTTCCTCACCGCCCACCCGCCGACCTAACCTAGGGACGGCGGGCGTGAGGCCTGACAACCCTCGTGAGAGCGGCCGCCGAACCAAGAGGCCGGTGCTCAGCCGGCGAAGGTGTGGTGGCACCGCGACCTTGCCCCCGCCCACACCTCCAGGGCTCCCGTCACCTGGAGGTTCGATGAGCAGTCCACCCCGCACGCTTGCCCAGCAGCTCCCGCACGCCGTCACCGGCGCACCCGTCCGACTACAGGGCTGGGTGCATCGCCGCCGGGACCTCGCGTCGGTCTCCTTCGTCGTCGTCCGTGACCGCACCGGCCTGGCGCAGGTCGTGGTCCGCGACGGGCAACCGCTGCCGCCGGAGGAGACCCCGGTCGAGGTGGTCGGTACGGCGACCGCCAACCCACAGGCGCCCGGCGGCGTCGAGGTCACCGACCCGGTGATCACTGCGCTGGGTGACCCGGCCGACACCCCGGCCGTGGAGCTCTGGCGCCCGAAGCTCGACACCGGGCTGCCCACCCTGCTCGACCACGCTGCGACGACCTGGCGACACCCTCGTCAGCGCGCTGTGTGGGAGCTCGCGGCGGCCGGCCTGCACGGCTTCCGCGCGACGCTCGACGCGACGGGCTTCACCGAGGTGCACTCCCCCAAGCTGGTCGAGTCGGCCACCGAGTCAGGGGCCAACGTCTTCGAGGTCGACTACTTCGGCCGTCCGGCGTACCTCGCGCAGAGCCCGCAGTTCTACAAGCAGGTGCTGGTCGGTGTCTTCGAGCGGGTCTACGAGGTGGGGCCGGTGTTCCGCGCCGAGCCGCACGACACGGTCCGCCACCTCGCCGAGTACGTCAGCCTCGACGTCGAGCTCGGCTTCATCGAGGACCACGTCGAGGTGATCGCCTGCCTGCGCGACGTGGTCGCGGGGATGGTGGCCGCGATCCACGAGCGGGCCGGTCACGCCGTGGAGCTGCTCGACCTGGACGTGCCGGTCGTCCCTGACCAGCTTCCGACGCTGCACTTCCGCGAGGCGCTCGAGATCGCCGGAGCGCCCGCCGACGAGCCCGACCTGGCCCCGGCCCACGAGCGCGCGCTCGGCGAGTGGGCGGCGGCCGAGCACGGCAGCGACTTCGTGGTCGTGCACGGCTACCCGACGGCGCACCGCGCGTTCTACACCCACCCGGACCCCGACGAGCCGCACTGGTCACGCTCGTTCGACCTGATCTTCCGCGGCGTCGAGCTGGTCAGTGGTGCGCAGCGGCTGCACCGCTACGACGACTACGTGCAGGCCCTCGAGGAGCGCGGCCACCCCTACCCGCCGTACGCGTCGTACGTCGAGGCGTTCCGGCGCGGCATCCCGCCGCACGGCGGCTTCGCCATCGGTCTCGAGCGCTGGGTCGCCCGGCTCACCGGCGCCAGCAACATCCG
>JAWWPK010000302.1:0-15997 GCA_033854925.1 Nocardioidaceae bacterium
AGACAGTTGCTGCGCAACTTCCTCAACCACCGGTGGTTGAGGAGGGCGCTCTGCGCCCGTCTCGAAACCTGGTGAGCCTGGGCTGGGATGTGGCTAGGGTCGGCTGGCATGAGAGAAGCGGACGACATCGCCGAGCGGTTCGTCGTCGACATGGCCGCGGCCGACCCGATCATGGCGACGTTCGCCGGGATCGCAGGCCATGAGCACGAGCTGCCGGACTACACGCCCGACGGCTTCGCCGCCCGCGAGGAGCTGCTGCGACAGGCCCGCACCGCGATGGCGGCGGCGACGCCGTCCGATGAGCGGGAGCGGGTGGCCCAGAGCTCCTTCCTCGAGCGTGCCGAGGTCGGACTGGCCCAGGACGAGGCCCACACCGGACAGTCGCGGGTCAACGTCATCGAGAGCGCCGCGCACTACATCCGCGGTGCCTTCGACCTGATGGCCACCGAGACCGAGGAGGACTGGTCGGCGATCTCGGCCCGGCTCGCCGCGGTGCCGCAGGCGCTGGCCGACTACCGCGCGACACTGCTCGCGGAGGCCGACCACGGCCACGTGAGCGCGCGGCGCCAGATGATCGAGGCGGCCTCCCAGATCAGGGGCTGGACCGGCCGGTCCGGCAGCGGGGGTGACGTGTTCGCCCAGCTGGTCGCCCAGACCAGCAACGGGGAGCCCGGCCACGTATCCGCTCTCCTCGAGTCCGACCTGGCCCGCAACGCGGTGCTCGCCAGCACGGCCTACGCCGCGTTCGCCACCTTCCTCGAGCAGGAGCTGGCGCCACGCGGCCTCGACAAGGAGGCGGTCGGCCGCGAGGCCTACGCCCGCGACTCGCGCTACTTCCTCGGCACCGAGATCGACCTCGACGAGACCTATGCGTGGGGCTGGGAGGAGCTGCACCGGATCGAGACCGAGATGCTCCAGATCTCGGCGAGCATCGCGGGCGCCGGCGCGACCATCGCCGAGGCCGTGGCCGCGATCGAGAGCGACCCGGCCCGGCGGATCGACGGCGCCGAGCACTTCCGCCAGTGGATGCAGGACCTCGCCGACCGGACCCTCGCCGACATGGCCGACACCCACTTCGACATCCCCGAGCCGATCCGCCGGATCGACTGCCGGATCGCCCCCACCCACGACGGCGGCATCTACTACACCCCGCCCTCCGAGGACTTCACCCGACCGGGGGCCATGTGGTGGTCGATCCCGGAGGGCGTGACCACGTTCCACCCGTGGCGCGAGGTCACCACCGTGTTCCACGAGGGCGTGCCCGGCCATCACCTCCAGTGCGCGCAGACTGCCTACCGCAAGGACGTGCTCAACCGCTGGCAGCGCAGCGTCTGCTGGGTGTCCGGCCACGGAGAGGGCTGGGCCCTCTACGCCGAGCGGCTGATGGACGAGCTCGGCTACCTCGAGGACCCGGCCGACAAGCTCGGGATGCTCGACGGCCAGGGGTTCCGCGCGGCCCGCGTCATCGTCGACATCGGCATGCACCTCGAGCTCGAGATCCCGCGCGACAACCCGTTCGGCTTCCACCCGGGCGAGCGCTGGACCGGCGAGCTGGGTCTCGAGTTCATGCGGCAGCACGCGCGGATGGACGACGCCAACATCGTCTTCGAGGTCAACCGCTACCTCGGCTGGCCGGCCCAGGCTCCGTCATACAAGGTCGGCGAGCGGATCTGGCTGCAGGCCCGTGACGACGTCAAGGCCCGGCAGGGCGCCGCCTTCGACCTCAAGGCGTTCCACCGCGCCGCCCTCGACCTCGGCTCGCTGGGCCTCGACCCGATGCGCGAGGCGCTGGCGAGGTTCTGAGGGCGCCAGGTCAGTGCTTGATCTTGACCGCGTGCGCGGCCGAGCAGCCGAACACGGCTGGCCCGCCGGCGTAGGTGACCACGAACAGCGACTTCTTCTTCGCGCTGACCTTGACGGCGTACTTCCCTGACGCCTTGGTCGTGGCGGTCGCGACCGGCTTGCACTTCTGGCCCTTGGCCGTGCACCGCTGGACGGTGACAGAGCGGCCGGCCAGGCCGGCGCCGTGGGAAGTCAGCGTGCCCTTGAGCTTGAACTTCTTGCCCTTGGTGACCTTCGCCGGGCCGCTGACGGTGATCGCGGACGAGCTGAGCGTGGTGGTCGCGGGAGCCGACCGGGCACCGAGCTGGTCGATGGCGGTGACCACGACTCCGCGATCGGCCGTGCTGGCGTAGGTGTGCTGCACGCTGGGGCCTGTCGTCGTGGCGGTCGTGCCGTCACCGAAGGCCCATTCGTACGCCGTGATGGTGCGGCCGAGCGGACTGCCAGCGGCGGCGCTGAGGGCAGCGACGCGCATGCCCGAGACCACGCCACTCACGGCGGACACGGTCGGACAGCCGGTGATCGTGACCGACTGCGGCACGCTGCCGGTGGCACCGGCCCGGTCGGTCGCGGCACCAGAGGAGCTCACCGCTCCACACCTCGGCGGGAGGCGCAGCACGTTGTAGGCGTGATCCGCCGGGCTTCCGTTGCCGAGCTGGTTGGAGGTTCCTTGAAGGTTGACCGTCAGGCTGTCCAGCGAGTAGTCCACGTTTGCCGTGCCGCCGGGGTAGCCGAACGACGCCGACCCCGCCACCACCAGGGTCAGCGTCCTGAGGGTCTGTCCGCCTGACGGCGGTGACACCAGCAGGTGCAGGTCTCCGTTGTAGGGGGACACACAGGCCCCGAACGGGGTGCTGACGCATGCCGTGTATTGGACGTCGTAGTCGACGAACGACGGTGTGGTGTGGACGTTGACGATGCGCTGGATGCCGAACGTCGCCGTACGCACGCCGTCGAACAGTCCGCCGGTGCCCGAGACGTCGGCGAGAGCGGCACCGAAGCCGGCCGTGCACGCGGAGAACGAGTAGTCGACCCCAGCCGGGCAGCCTGCCGCCGTGCCCGCGATCATCAGGCCGTCCGGCATCTCCGACGAGGGAGTGAGCAACGGCGACGTCGTGGCGCTGGAGAGCAGGTCCACGGCAACCGTGGCGAACCAGCGCGTCTTGTCACTGGTGTGCGTCGCTGAGGTGTTGGTCATGCCGACCGACAGGTCGAAGGGTGCCGCCGCCCGCGTTTCCGCGACTGCGCCGCCGGGCGTCGTCACGGTCGCGCCGAACGAGAAGCAGAACGCCGGGTTCGCGGTCGAGCAAGCGGGCGTCTGGGTCACCGCCTGCGCCGCGGACCCCGGGACAAGAGTCAGCAGGATGGCGCCCGTCGCCGCCGCCCAAGCACCACGCACCATGAGCTACTCCCCGTTGGTTTTGGTCAACCTAGGCCGATACCGACAACAGCACCATGGCCCGAAGAGCCCGCTTGCCTAGAACACGTTCTAGTTGGGACCATCCCTGCTGTGGCAGATGTGTACGACGTCGTGGTGGTCGGCTCCGGCGGCGGTGCGCTCACGGGCGCCGCCCTGGCGGCCAAGGCCGGGCTGTCGGTGTGCGTGGTCGAGAAGACGTCGTTGCTCGGCGGCACCTCGGCGTACTCCGGCGGCGCGTGCTGGCTGCCCGGCAGCCAGGTGCAGCAGCGCGCAGGCATCCCTGACTCGACTGGGGGCGCACGGGAGTATCTCGGCGCGATCCTCCAGGACCCGGACCAGGCAAAGGTCGAGGCGTTCCTCGAGACCGCACCACGGCTGGTCGCCGAGCTGGAGGACGACCCGGACCTCGACTTCGAGTGGCTGCCGTTCTCGGAGTACTACGACGCCCCGGGCCGGGTGCCGTTCGGTCGCTCGATCCAGCCGACGAACATCAAGCGCGCCGACCTCCGGCCCGAGGTGGCCGAGCTGGTCCGGCCGCCGGTCGAGCGCGACCGGGCCGGGGAGGGCGGCCGCAACACCTTGAGCGGTGGGCAGGCGCTGATCGCCCGGCTCGCCACGATCCTCGTTCGTGAGGGCGGCACGATCCGCACCAACCTGCCGGTCACCGGGCTCGTGACGGACGACTCGGTCGACGGTGGGGGCCGGGTCACCGGCGTCGCCGCCATGTCCCCCGAGGGGCCGATCGAGCTGGGCGCGCGACGCGGCGTGCTGCTGGCCGCCGGCGGCTTCGAGGGCAACGAGGCGATGCGCGCCGAGCACGACATCCCCGGCGACACCGCCTGGACCATGGCGCCGCGCGGCACCAACACCGGCGAGCCGATCCTGGCCGCCGTCGCGCTCGGCGCGGCCACGGACTTCCGGCCGCTGGGGTGGTTCTGCCCCGGGCTCGAGCAGCCCGACGGCGGCGGCTCGTTCACCCTCGGCTTCCGCAGCGGGCTGATGGTCGACCAGACCGGCCGCCGCTACGCCAACGAGTGCCTGCCCTACGACCGGTTCGGCCGCGAGATGGCCAAGGCAACCGAGCGGATCCCGTCCTGGTACGTCTTCGACTCCCGCGAGGACGGCCGGCTCCCGGCGATCGCGATGCCCGAGGGCGAGCCGGCCGCACACCTCGAGGCCGGCAGCTGGGTCAGTGCCGCCACGCTCGAGGACCTCGCGCAGGCGGCCGGGCTCCCGGCGGACGCACTGGCCGAGACCGTCGAGCGGTTCAACGGGTACGCCGCGAGTGGCGTCGACGAGGAGTTCCACCGCGGCGAGGACGAGTACGACCTGTTCTTCGCCGGCGGCCACGGCCCCAACAAATCCCTGTCCCCGCTCGACGCGCCGCCGTACTTCGCGGCCCGCTTCGTCCTCTCCGACCTCGGCACCAAGGGCGGCCTGGTCACCGACGCCGCCGGCCGGGTGCTGCGTGCGGACGGCACCCCGATTCCGGGGCTGTACGCCGCGGGCAACACCGCCGCCTCGGTCTTCGGGTCGGTCTACCCGGGCCCGGGTGCTCCGCTCGGCTCGGCGATGGTCTTCGCCGCGCTCGCCATCGAGGACATGCAGCGCTAGCGGAAGGTCTGCCAGTCGGGGTCGTTGACGAACAGATAGGCGCGCTTCTTGGGGAACGTCGGATCCGTGGACGTCACCCGCACGGCGTAGGACGGCCCGTCGTACTGAACCAGCCAGCCGCCACCCAGCCCCTTCTTCAACCTGGCGAGGTGCACGGTGCGGCTGGTCCCGTCGACGTCCACGTCCACGTCGGTGCACGAGCGGTAGGTCTTCAGGCAGACCCAGGAGCCGCCGCTGTAGATCGGGTCTGCCGACCACGAGAGCGTGCCGCGTTCGGTGCCGTCGACGGCCCAGGTGCCGCGCACCGCGGGGCTGCGGTCCAGCGAGGTCTGCGTGAAGGTCTCACCGTCGTGGACGAGTGCCGCTTCGCCGTACGCCGCGAACGTCGCGCTGTCGAGCGCCGGCGGTGCGACGGGAGCGTCACCGGGCAGGACCAGCCTGGCGTCAGCCGCGCCGGCGACCAGCTCCGCCTCACCGAGGCCCTCCTCGTCGACGTCCGCCTCCACCACGACCACCTGGCCGTCGGCGTGCTCCACGGCGACCGCGCGGAGGCCGTCGTGCTCGGCGACCTCGGCGCTACCGGACGCCCCGGTGGACACGCTGCGGCAGTCCCAGTCGTCGTAGGTCGCACCGCATTCCCACTGAACCATGTCCCAGCCGCTCGCGACGGTGACGGCGAGATCGGCGATCGAGGGACCGTCCTTCCAGCGATAGGTCGAGCCCAGGGCGAGGAACCTGCCGTCGAGGGTCCTTGCCTCCTTGGGGTCGAGCTTGCGGTCGTAGGGCTGCAGGTGCAGGCGGTCAGGGTCGAGGTGCTCGGCGAGCACGTCGTCGTAGTAACGCAGCACCTTGTGCACGCGGACCCTGGTGGTCTGGGTGGGCGGCACCGTGGGGGTCGCGGTGGGCGTCGCGGTGGGGGTCTCGGTCGGGGTCGAGGTGGACGGGTCCGTCGGCGTCGTGGTCGGGGTCACCGTCGCGCTCGGCGTCTGGGACGGGTCGGGGCTGTGGGTGCCGCCGGGATGGTTCTGGGGTCCGCTGACGACCCCGCCGTGCGTGGCGGTGCCGCCGGTGGCCGCACCGGTCGGGGCGTTCTTGGCCGGGTTCTCCGTGTCGTCGGTGTGCTGGCTGCCCGGGTTGGCCGGCGGCGGGTTGTCGACGACCTGGGTGCCCCCGCTCTGTCCGCCGTCGGGGCGGTCGGTGCTGGCCGTGTCGGTGCTGTCGGCGGACGGCGAGGTGTTCGGCGTCGCGGGCAGCGTGGTGGGCGTCTCGGTGATCGGCGGCTGGCTCGCCTTCGGGTCGCCGGCGGTGAGGCCGGTGATGCCGAGCACGACGGCCACGGTCGCGGTGGTCGCGCCGGCCATCGCCACGCGCATCCGGAGCAGCCGACGACGGCCGCGGCGTACGTCCTCCTCGGCCGGCACGAGCGGGATCCTGGCCCCACGGGCCAGCGCGTGCAGCCTCTCTTCGAGGAAGCGGTCGGCGGGGTCGGTCATCGCCGTCCTCCTCGGTGGCTGGTGTCGGTCATGAGGGCCGTACGGAGCCTTTCCAGGGCGGCTGAGGTCTGGCTCTTCACGGTGCCGGGGCTGACGCCGAGGTCGGCCGCGGTCTCCTCGACGGAGAGCCCCCAGTAGTGGCGGAGCACGACCACGCGGCGCTGCCTGGGCCCGAGGTCGCGCAGGGCTGCCCACAGCGCGTCGGAGTCCTCCGGCGCGACGCCCGCGGGCGCGGCCCGGTCGAGGCGCGCGTCCTCGGTGGGCGACTCGCGGCGCCACGGGCGGCGTCGCTCGTCGAGATGGCTGTTGATGATCACCCGACGCACATAGGCGTCCACCGAGTCGGCGCGGGACGCGCGCGGCCAGGCGACATAGAGCTTTGCGAGCGCGTTCTGCACGATGTCCTCGGCGCGGTGCGGGTCACCGCACAGCAGGTAGGCGGTGCGGAACAGGTGCGCGCGGCGTCCGGCGACGTACGCCGTGAAGCCGTCGTCCCGTGTGCCGCCCAAATGCCTGCTCCGAATTTCCGGTGACCGAAGGCCGTTCTACCCCTCTGACGGGGCAAAGCCCAGTTCGGTTGGCCGGAGCGCGCAGGAAGCTCAGGAGCTCTGACTGGGTGTCGGCGAAGCCTGCGGCACCTGCGGCGCCTGCCCACCGGGCAGCTGGCCCGGACCCAGCTGCCCGCCGGGACCCTGGGGGAAGCCACCAGGGCCGCCTCGGCCCCCGGGACCATCCTGGAACCCGCCACCCGGCCCGAACCGGCCGCCCCGCCCGTCCTGCCCGTCGTCGCCTCCGGTCGCGGCGCTGATGCCGAACCCGGCCAGCCCGCCCAGGATCACCCCGGCCAGCGCGACCGCGACGAGCGCCCTGAGCCCGAACACCAGGTCCCGGAGCCGCGTCCGCTCGACAACGGGCGCCGCCGGAACGGGGGCAGCGGTTGCTTCAGAGGTCGTCGGTCCCTCGGGCGCGGGCTGCTCAGCGGTGGGCTCGGTGTCGCTCATGGTGACACCATGGCCCGGTCACCTGTGCTGCACCTGTGCGTGGGGTCTGAAGACTCAAGGCCACGTCCAGCCTCCTCACAGGAAACGCACAGGCCCGGGGGGCAGGCTGCCCCCATGAGCTCAGCGCCCACGGCCGACCTGACCCGCTCCGACGGCTCTCCGCTGCGCGTCCTCGTCGTGGACGACGAGGTCAACATCGCCGAGCTGATCTCGATGGCGCTGCGCTACGAGGGCTGGCAGGTCCAGATGGCGCACACCGGCACGTCGGCGGTCAACGCCGCCCGCGACCTCGGTCCGGACGCCGTGGTGCTCGACATGATGCTGCCCGACATCGACGGCCTCGAGGTGCTGCGCCGGATGCGGAGCTCGCTGCCCGACGTCCCGGTCGTCTTCCTCACCGCCCGCGACGCGGTCGAGGACCGGATCGCGGGGCTGACCGCGGGCGGGGACGACTACGTGACCAAACCGTTCTCGCTCGAGGAGCTGGTGGCCCGGCTGCGCGGGCTGATGCGCCGCTCGGGCGCGCAGCGCGCGGCGACGAGCTCGGTGCTGATGGTCGGCGACCTCGAGCTCGACGAGGACAGCCACGAGGTCTCCCGGGGCGGCGAGGAGATCTCGCTGACCGCCACCGAGTACGAGCTGCTCCGCTTCCTCATGCGCAACCCCAGGCGGGTGCTCAGCAAGGCGCAGATCCTGGACCGGGTCTGGAACTACGACTTCGGCGGCCAGGCCAACGTCGTCGAGCTCTACATCTCCTACCTGCGCAAGAAGATCGACGCCGGACGCGCGCCGATGATCCACACGATGCGCGGCGCCGGCTACGTCCTCAAGCCCGCGAGCTGACGTGCGCCCTCATCTCGGCAGAGCCTTCGCCTCGCTCACCTCCAGACTGGTGGTGACGGCTGTCCTCCTCGTCGCGATCGTCTCCCTGCTCGTCGGCACGGCGACCACGCTCGCCGTCCGCGGACAGCTGCTCGCCCAGGTCGACCAGAAGGTCAAGGCGTCGGTCGGTCGCTTCGCCGACGAGCGAGCAGGTCCCGGAGACGTGGGTGGAGACGCCCCCCCGCCGGGCCTCGGGATGATCGGCAACCAGGGTCCCGGCACGCTGGTCGCGTTTATCGACAGCCAGCCCGACGGCTACCTGCTCGGCGACCGACGCGGCAACGAGACCGCCTTGGACGGGGATGCGCTCGCCGCGCTGGCCGGCGTTCCCGTGGACCGCAAGGTGCACACGGTCGACGTCAACGGCGAGGGGAACTACCGCGTCACCGCGGTCGACATCACCCTCAACGGGGTCGATGGGGTGCTGGTGACCGGCCTGCCGACCGCCGACGTCGACGACTCGGTGCGGTCACTGGTCCTGACCGAGGCCCTGCTCTCGATCCTGGCCGTGCTGGCCGCCGGTGGCATCGGCACCGTCGTCGTACGCCGCCAGCTCCGCCCGCTGCGGGAGGTGGCGGACACCGCCCACGCCGTGGCCGCGCTGCCGCTGGCCGAGGGCGACATCGACCTCACCGAGCGGGTGCCCGAGCACCTCACCGACGAGCACACCGAGGTCGGCCAGGTCGGCTCCGCGCTGAACACCCTGCTCGCCCACGTCGAGAGCTCGCTCGAGGCGCGGCACCGCAGTGAGCAGCAGGTCCGGCAGTTCGTCGGCGACGCATCACACGAGCTCCGTACGCCGCTGGCCACGATCGCGGGCTACACCGAGCTGGCGCGGCGGCGTCCCGACGACGAGAACGTCCGCACCGCGCTGGGCAAGATCGAGGAGGAGTCGGTCCGGATGACCTCGCTGGTCGAGGACATGCTGCTGCTGGCCCGGCTGGACGCGGGACGGCCGCTGGAGCGTGAGCCGGTCGACCTGACCCGGCTGCTGCTCGAGGCGGTCTCCGACGCCCGGGTCCTGGCACCGGACCATCACTGGCGGCTCGACCTGCCCGACGCCCCGCTCGAGGTGGAGGGCGACGAGCAGCGGCTGCACCAGGTCATCACCAACCTGCTCACCAACGCCCGCAAGCACACTCCGGCAGGCACCACGGTGACCGTGACCGGGCGCCCCGACGGGTTCGACGTCCACGACGACGGGCCGGGGTTCCCGGCGGACTTCGTCGACCACGCCTTCGAGCGGTTCGCGAGGGTCGACCAGGCCCGCGAGCGCACCGGCGGCGCCGGGCTCGGGCTCTCCCTCGTCGAGGCGATCGTGCGCTCCCACGACGGCACGGTCACCCTGGAGAGCGCGTCGGCTGGCACCACCGTCGCTGTCCGGCTACGCTGACGGCGTACCAGATTGTCTGACAATCTTACCAACTTGACGGAGGAGGCGAACCATGACGGCCACCCAGAGCCCGACCACGCACACGAGCGAGGAGTTCCAGCGGGCAGAGGCGCGCACCGCGCACAACTACCACCCGCTGCCCGTCGTGGTCGCCCACGCCGAGGGCGCCTGGATGACCGACGTCGACGGCCGCCGCTTCCTCGACCTGCTGGCCGGCTACTCGGCGCTGAACTTCGGGCACGGCCACCCGGCGCTGCTGGCCGCCGCCCACACCCAGCTCGACCAGCTGACCCTGACCAGCCGGGCGTTCGTGCACGACAAGTTCGCCGACTTCTGCGCCGCCCTCGGTGACCTGTGCGGCAAGGACCTCGTGCTGCCGATGAACACCGGCGCGGAGGCCGTCGAGACCGCGATCAAGGTCTCCCGCAAGTGGGGCTACGAGGTCAAGGGCGTCCCGGCCGACCAGGCGAAGATCATCGTCGCCGCCGGCAACTTCCACGGCCGCACCACCACCATCGTAGGCTTCTCCGACGACCCCGACGCCCGCGACGGGTTCGGGCCGTTCACGCCGGGCTTCGTCACGGTTCCCTACGGCGACCTGGCCGCGATGGAAGCCGCCGTCGACGCGAACACGGTCGCAGTGCTGATCGAGCCGATCCAGGGCGAGAGCGGCGTGGTCATTCCCCCTGACGGCTACCTGCGCGGCGTCCGCGACCTGTGCACGAAGCACGACGTGCTGTTCGCCGCCGACGAGATCCAGGCCGGCCTGGGTCGGACCGGCAAGACGTTCGCCTGCGACCACGAGGGCGTGGTGCCCGACATCTACATCCTCGGCAAGGCCCTCGGCGGGGGCATCGTCCCGGTCTCCGCGATCGTCGCGAACAAGGACATCCTCGGCGTGCTCCGTCCCGGGCAGCACGGCAGCACCTTCGGCGGCAACCCGCTCGCCTGCGCGGTCGGCCTCACCGTGGTCGAGATGCTGCGCACCGGCGACTACCAGGCCCGCGCGACCGAGCTCGGTGTCCTGCTGCGCGAGCGGCTCGAGACCATGCTCGGGCACGGCGTGGTCGGCGTCCGCACCCGTGGCCTGTGGGCCGGCGTGGACATCGACCCCGGGATCGGCACCGGCCGGATGGTCTGCGAGGCGCTGATGGCCCGCGGCGTCCTGGCCAAGGACACCCACGGCTCCACGATCCGGCTCGCTCCCCCGCTGGTCATCTCCCCCGAGGACCTCCTCTGGGGCCTCGACCAGCTCGAGGCGGTCGTCTCCCGCGCCTAGTTCCTCTCGCAGCCCCGCGGGCGACCCTGCCCGTAGGCCTGCCGACACCGGTCGACACCGCTTCCGCCTGAGATCCTGTCGTCGCCGTTGCCCCCGTCCAGGAGATCGGCGCCTGCCCCGCCCAGGATCCGGTCGCCACCGTCCAGGGCATCGACCACATCGTCCCCGCCGGCACCGGCGACCCAGTCGGTGATGCGCGAACCGGTGATCACGTCGGCGAACCGGCTGCCCCAGGCACCCTCGACCGAGACCCAACGGTCGTCACCGGCACCTGTGGCCTCTCGTTCGTCGAGGTCGAGACGGATCCCGTGCGCGGCATCGCGATAGTCCACGCGGTCCACGCCCAGCCCGCCGTCGAGGCGGTCAGAACCGCCGCGGGGCGTCAAGCGATCCGCCCCTGCTCCCCCGACCAGAACCTCGCCATGTGGGGACCCGGCCAGCCGGTCGCCGAAGGCGCTGCCCACCAGACCCTCGATCCCTACGAGCCGGTCGGCTCCGTCGCCAGC
The DNA here is from genome assembly GCA_033854925.1 of Nocardioidaceae bacterium. GTDB lineage: Bacteria > Actinomycetota > Actinomycetes > Propionibacteriales > Nocardioidaceae > Nocardioides. The sequence goes on from JAWWPK010000302.1 coordinate 11,431, forward strand.
GGCCCGGCCCGCGGCCAGGTCGGCGCGGATGCTGTGCGCGGACTGCGCATAGCTGGAGGCGTCCTTGCCGCCGCCACCCACGAGGCGGTCGCGACCGGGTCCACCCAGCAGGACGTCGTTGCCATTCCGCCCGAAGAGCACGTCGTCGCCTCCGCCGCCACACAGCACGTCGGCACCGGCGGTGCCCCTAAGTCGGTCCGGTCCAGGAGTGCCGACCTGGGTGCAGGCTGCTACGGCGAGCGCCGCGCGGTTGTCGGTGGTGTCGGGGTCCAAGGTCGCTGACGTCGCCAGCGCGCTGGCGTCACCGACGCCGGCCGCACCGCTCGCCGAGCGGACCGTGACGCTCGTCTGGGCGCCAGGCGCCAGCGTGCCGACCACACACGTGAGGGCGCCGCCGGCAGCCGCAGCACAACCGGGAGGGAGGTCCGGGCCGAGCGTGGAGCCAGGCGCGGCCCGCACCTCGATCGCGGCGTCCTCGGCCGGTGCCGGTCCGGAGTTGCGGATCGTCGCGGTCAGGGTGACGGGGCTCCCTGGGAGCACCGACGTGGCATCCGCCGTCAGCGACGCGCCAAGGTCCGCGGTCGGCCGTGACCCCGGGACTGCTGACCAGTCCCCGCCGTAGGGCGCGGGTGACGCCAGCTGATGAACAGCGCCGCTGCTCAGGTCACGGACCTGGATCCATGACTCGACGACTGGTTGATCGTTCGTTCCGGTCTGGCGCCACCACGACGTGAGCAGGCTCTTTCCGTCAGGGGACCACGCTGCTGCTGTCTCGAAGCCCGGAGGGATGAGCCGGGTGACCGGACCCGTGCCGTCCGCCGCCATGAGGTATGTGCCGTAGCGCCCACAGGTAGGTGTCACGCAGTCAGCGTCGCGGTCGCTGCCGAAGAGGAGGAGACTGGCGTCGGGCGACCACCGAGGCCCGACGTCGTTGTAGATGACGCCGTTGCCCCATCCCGGGATGGGGCTCGTAGGCGCCGCGGTCAGCTGCCGAAGCCCCGTGCCGTCGATGCCGATGACGTAGAGAAGGCTGTCATCGGCGTCCGGTGCCGCTGCCGCCGCACTGAAGGCGATCTCGTCACCGCGCGGTGACCAGCTCGGACCGCTGATGCGCTCGGCCCGATAGATCTCGTGCGGGTCCGTCCCGTCGACGTTCACGACCCAGAGGGCGCTGCCGAGACCGATGTCGTCCTGCACCACGTAAGCCAGGCGGGTGCCATCGGGAGACCAGCTGACGATGCCGCCGACCACGTGGCGCAGCACCTCGTGCTCCTGTGAGCCGTCTGCGTCGGCCACGATCAGGTGGTACTTGCGGTAGAAGGCGAGCTGGCGCCCGTCGGGCGACCACCTCGGGAACGTGTTGAGCTCGACCCGACCGGGCAGGATCTCGTGGCGCCCGGTGCCGTCGGGGTTGATCGTCCACATCTGCTTCGCCGGCTCCCCCGGCTTGGCGCGAGGCGAGTCGGCGGTGAAGACGATCGGCCCGTTGGCTCCGCCCGCCGTGTCGGCCGTCGAGACAGCAGGGCTCCCCACCAGCCAGCCGGCGAGGACGAGGGCAAGGACTGCCTGACGACGACGCATGCGCCATCTGACCACTGTCAGGCGGTCGTTGTCCCGACAAGCGCGGGCAGCGAACCGCCGATGATCGCGAGCAGCTCGTCCCGGGTGACGCCGGTCCGGCCCGCGCGCTGGTCGGTCCCCCACGTGATGACGAGCTCCTCGGTCATCGCGGACCAGCCGCGGACCACCAGCCGGTTGTGGGGGGTGTCCGCGATCAGCTCGCCGTCGGGGTCCTCGAGAAAGATCCGCTCCGACAGGACGGCGCGGACCTCCTCGTAGATCGCCCGCAGGGACTCGTTGCCACCGGCGGACCCCTTGAGCAGCGAGACGTAGCCCTCGAAGTTGGCCAGCACGTAGTCGACGTACGCCGCGAGAGAGACCTGGAGCCGCTCCAGCGGGTCGCCGTGGGCCGGCGGGGCGGTCTGGGCGATCAGGTCGTCGGCCGCGCGGCGTACGACCGCCTCGTGGAAGACGTGCTTGTTGCCGAAGTAGTGGTAGAGCAGACCGCGCGAGATGCCGGCCTCCTCCGCCAGCAGGTCGATCGAGAGCTCGTCCAGTGAGCGGGTGGCGAGCAGCCGGACCCCCAGGTCGAGGAGCTGGCTGCGGCGCGCGTCCGGCGCCAGCCGGGAGCGTGTGGTCGCGGTCACGCACCACACTCTATTGACACTTGTTCAATAACGCCAATACGGTCGGGCCATGAGCACCCCTCAGTACGTCGATCACGTGATCGTCGGCGCCGGCTTCGCCGGCCTGTGCGCCGCGATCAAGCTGCAGGAGGACGGCGAGACCGACTTCGTGGTCCTCGAGAAGGGCCCGGACGTCGGTGGCACCTGGCGGGACAACACCTACCCCGGCGCGACCTGCGACGTCCCGAGCCAGCTCTACTCGTTCTCCTTCGCCCGCTACGACTGGCCGAACTCCTACTCGCCCCAGCCGGACATCCAGGCCTACATCAAGGGCGTGGCCGACGAGTCGGGCACGCTGGACCGGTTCGTCTTCGACACCACCGTCGAGGACGCCGCCTGGGACGACCAGAGCCAACGGTGGACGGTGCGCACGAGCAATGGCACCTGGGTCACACGGACCCTGATCGTCGGCGCCGGTGGGCTGTCGGCACCCAAGCTCCCCGAGATCGAGGGGCTCGACACCTTCCAGGGCGACGTCTTCCACTCCGCCCGGTGGGACCACGACGTCGACCTGACCGGCAAGCGGGTGGCCGTGATCGGCACCGGCGCCTCGGCGATCCAGATCGTGCCCGAGCTGCAGCAGACCCTGCAGACCACGGGCGGCCACCTCGACGTCTACCAGCGCACCGCACCGTGGGTCATCCCCCGCAACGACCGGCCCTACGGTCGGCTCGAGCGGGCCGCGCTGCGGCGGGTGCCGGGTCTGCAGAAGCTCTACCGGACCGGGCTCTACTGGGCCCACGAGGCCTACGTGCCGGCCTTCACGGTCGAGCCCAGGATGGCGGCCCCGGCGAGGAAGGTGGCCCTCGGCAACATCAAGAAGGGCATCAAGGACCCGGAGCTGCGCAAGCAGGTCACGCCGAACTTCGCCTTCGGCTGCAAGCGGGTGCTGCGCTCCAACACCTACTACCCCGCCCTCGACGCCGACAACACCGACCTGGTGACCGACCCGATCGCCAAGATCACCGGCAACGCGATCGTCACCGCGGACGGCGTGGAGCGCGAGATCGACGTGCTGGTCGTCGCCACCGGCTTCTACACGACCGAGCTGCCGATCACCGAGCACGTCACCGGCCGCAACGGCCGGACGCTGGCCGACCGCTGGCGCGAGACCGGCATGGCGGCGTACAAGGGCACGACGGTGCCGGAGTTCCCGAACCTGTTCCTGCTGGTCGGGCCCAACACCGGCCAGGGACACACCAGCATGATCTTCATCATCGAGGCGCAGGTCGCCTACGTGCGGGACGCCGTGCGCCGGATGCGCCGGGAGGGGCTGTCAAGCATCGAGCCGACCCAGGAGGTCACCGACCGCTTCAACCGCAGCCTGCAGAAGCGGATGGGGCGCACCGTGTGGACCACGGGCGGCTGCCAGAGCTGGTACCTCGACGCCCACGGCCGCAACACCACGCTGTGGCCGCGATCCACGTTCGACTTCCGCCGCCGGCTCTCGTCATTCGACGCCGAGGCCTACCAGGAGACCCTGCCGATGAAGGTGGCGCAATGAAGACCCTCGACGACAAGGTGGTCGTGATCACCGGCGCCGGCTCCGGCATCGGCCGCGCGCTGGCGCTCAACCTGGCCCGGCGCGGCTCGCTGCTGGCGCTGTGCGACGTGGACGAGCCCGGGCTCGCGGAGACCGTCGCCCAGGCGCGGGCGGCCGGCGCCACCCGCGTGAAGAGCGACCGGCTCGATGTCGCGGAACGGGACGCGTTCGGCCGCTACGCGCTCGAGGTGGTGCAGGAGTTCGGCCGGGTCAACGTGATCATCAATAACGCCGGCGTCGCGCTGGCCGGTGACTTCACCGACCTCGAGTACAACGACATCGACTGGATCATCGGCGTCAACTTCTGGGGCGTCGTGCACGGCACCAAGGAGTTCCTGCCGCACCTGATCGCCTCCGGCGACGGCCACGTCGTCAACATCTCCTCGCTGTTCGGGCTGGTCTCGATGCCCGGTCAGTCGATGTACAACGCGACCAAGTACGCCGTCCGCGGCATGACCGAGGCGCTGCGCGAGGAGATGCTCATCGCCCGCCACCCGGTCGGCGTGACCGCCGTGCACCCCGGCGGCATCAAGACCGCGATCGCCCGCAACGCCCGCGTCTCCGCGAAGGAGAACAAGGAGGAGACCGCCAAGCTCTTCGACCAGAAGCTCGCCCGGATGACGCCGGAGCGGGCCGCCGAGATCATCGTCAACGGCATCCTCAAGAACCGCGCCCGGGTCCTCGTCGGCCTCGACGCGCACGCCGTGCACCACCTCGCCAAGCTGCTCGGGTCGCGCTACCAGGACGTCGTCGCCAGGACGTCGAAGCGAGTGCTGCC
>JAWWPK010000303.1:0-6598 GCA_033854925.1 Nocardioidaceae bacterium
GGTTCCACGAGTTCAAGCGGCTGTACGCCGAGACGCTGGTCTGTGGCTTCGCGCGGATCTGGGGCCACGAGGTCGGGATCATCGCCAACAACGGGATCCTGTTCAGCGAGTCGGCACTCAAGGGCGCCCACCTCATCGAGCTGTGCAACCAGCGCCGGATCCCGCTGGTGTTCCTCCAGAACATCAGCGGCTTCATGGTCGGCAAGGAGTACGAGAACAAGGGCATCGCCCGCGACGGCGCCAAGCTGGTCACGGCGGTCGCGTGCAGCGTGGTTCCGAAGTTCACCGTGGTCATCGGCGGCTCGTTCGGCGCCGGCAACTACGGCATGTGCGGCCGCGCCTACGACCCGCGCTTCCTCTGGATGTGGCCCAACGCCCGGATCTCGGTGATGGGTGGCGAGCAGGCCGCGGCCGTGCTCGCCGAGGTGCGCCGGCCCGACGACCCGGTCCCGGTCGACGATTTCAAGGAGCGCATCCGGGACCAGTACGAGACCCAGGGCTCGCCCTACTACTCGACCGCCCGGCTGTGGGACGACGGCGTCATCGACCCGGTCGACACTCGCCGCGTCCTCGGCATGGGGCTGGCCGCGGCCGCCCACGCCCCGATCCCCGCGCCGTCGTACGGCGTCTTCCGGATGTGACCCCGATGCCGTTGAAGACGCTCCTGATTGCCAACCGGGGCGAGATCGCCCTGCGGGTGATGCGGACCGCGTCGGCCATGGGCATCCACACCGTCGCGGTGTTCACCGACCTCGACGCCCGGGCCCCGCACGTCCATGCCGCCGACGAGGCGGTGCGAGTCGAGAGCTACCTGGACATCGAGGCGATCGTCGCGGCGGCCGTCGACAGCGGAGCGGACGCCGTGCACCCCGGCTACGGCTTCCTCTCCGAGCGGGCGCCGTTCGCGGCGGCCCTGGAGGCGGCGGGGATCACCCTGGTCGGCCCGAGCGCCGCCGTGATGGAGCAGATGGGCCGCAAGGACGCCGCCCGGGAGATCGCCATCGCTGCGGGGGTGCCGGTCGTGCCACGTGGCGAGGACGCTGGGTACCCGATTCTGGTGAAGGCCGCCGCGGGCGGTGGCGGCAAAGGCATGCGGATCGTTCGCTCGGCCGAGGACTACGACGAGGCCGTCGCGTCGGCGAAGCGTGAGGCCGCCTCGGCGTTCGGCGACGACACCATGCTCATCGAGAAGTACGTCGAGCACGGCCGCCACATCGAGGTCCAGATCATCGCCGACCAGCACGGCACCGTCCGGCACCTGTTCGAGCGCGACTGCTCCACGCAGCGCAGGCACCAGAAGGTGCTGGAGGAGGCGCCCGCTCCGACCATCGACCAGGCCACCCGCGACCGGGTCACCAGTGCAGCTGTCGACCTCGCCGCCCACGTCGGCTACACCAACGCCGGCACCGTCGAGTTCCTCCTCGACGCGGACAGCGGCGAGGTCTACTTCCTCGAGATGAACACCCGCCTCCAGGTCGAGCACCCGGTCACCGAGCTCGTCTGCGGTGGCCTCGACCTGGTCGAGCACCAGCTCCGGGTTGCGGCCGGCGAGCCGCTCTCGATCGGTGAGATCGAGCTGACCGGCCACGCGATCGAGGCGCGGATCTACGCCGAGGACTCCTTCGCTGGCTTCCTCCCGCAGGCCGGCACCGCGACTTACGTGCAGTGGCCGAGCGGCGTCCGGGTCGACCAGGCCCTGGAGTCCGGGCAAACCGTGTCCACGGCGTACGACCCGATGCTCGGCAAGGTGATCGCGTACGGCTCCGATCGCGAGTCGGCCCGGCAGGCGCTGGTCGCCGCCCTCGACGACACCGCGATCCTCGGACTCACGACCAACGCCGGCTTTCTGCGGGTGCTGGTGGCGAGCGACGAGTTCCGCGACGCCGCCGTCGACACCGCGTGGCTGGACCACCACGAGGTCGCGGCACCGGACCCGGCCCCGGCGCGCGAGCTCGCCGCCTGGGAGGTGTTCCTCCGCGACCGTGAGGAGACCGGGCCGTTCGCCTCCGACGGCTTCCGGCTCGGTGCCGACGCGGCGCCCGTCGTCGTCGAGCTCGACGAGCCGGTGACGCTGACCGTCCAGCCCGCCGCCCGCCCGGTCGCCGCGGTCCGGCACGACCGGGTCGAGGTGGTCCACCACGGCCAGCGGTTCGTCTTCGACCGCCCCGACGTGATGGGCGACCACGTGGCGGCGGTCGCGGACGGCGCGCTGACCGCGCCGATGCCCGGCACTGTCCTCGACGTCCGGGTCGCCGAGGGCGACGCGGTCGAGGCGGGCCAGGTGCTCGGGGTGCTGGAGGCGATGAAGATGGAGCTCAGCCTCAAGGCGCCCTTCGCGGGCACCGTCACGACCGTCGGCGCGGTCACCGGGGAACAGGTGGCGCTGGGCGACACGTTGTTCGTGGTGGAGGGTCCAGATGAAGCTGCCTGAGAGGGTCACGATCTACGAGGTCGGCCCGCGCGACGGGCTGCAGAACGAGAAGTCGATCGTGCCGGTCGACGTGAAGGAGCAGTTCGTACGCCGGCTCCTCGCCGCCGGGCTGCCCATCGTCGAGGCCACGTCGTTCGTGCACCCGAAGTGGGTGCCGCAGCTGGCCGATGCGCAAGAGCTGATGACCAGGCTGGGCGACGACGGCAAGGACCTGCCGGTGCTCGTGCCCAACGAGCGCGGCCTCGACCGGGCCCTCGAGCTCGGCCTCAGGCACGTCGCGATCTTCGGCTCGGCGACGGAGACGTTCGCGCAGAAGAACCTGAACCGCAGCCTCGACGAGCAGTTCGCCATGTTCGAGCCGACCGTGAAGCGGGCCCGCGACGCCGGGCTCGACGTCCGCGCGTACGTCTCGATGTGCTTCGGCGACCCGTGGGAGGGCGCGGTCCCCGTGGAGCAGGTGGTCTCGGTCGGGAAGCGGCTCTTCGACCTCGGCGCCGGCCAGCTCAGCCTCGGCGACACCATCGGCGTCGGCACCGCCGGCCAGGTGACCACGCTCATCGACGCGTTCGTGACCGCGGGACTGGCGAAGGCCGACCTCGCGATGCACTTCCACGACACCTACGGCCAGGCGCTGGCGAACACCTACTCCGCGCTGCAGTCCGGCATCACGACGTACGACGCCAGCGCGGGCGGTCTCGGCGGCTGTCCCTACGCGAAGAGCGCGACCGGCAACCTGGCCACCGAGGACCTGGTCTGGATGCTGACCGGGCTGGGCATCGAGCACGGCGTCGACCTCGACGCGCTCGTCGCCACCAGCGCGTGGATGGCCGCGGAGCTGGGCCGCCCGTCGCCGTCCGCCGTGGTCCGCGCGCTGTCACAATCAGAAGCGTGAGCCGTCGCGTCTATCTACATGTGGGCGCGCCCAAGACCGGCACGACATACCTCCAGGACCGGCTGGCGCTGAACGCCGCGTCGCTGCGCCGGCACGGCTACCGCTACCCGACCGGGCCGCACGGCGACATGTTCCTGGCCGCGCTCGACCTCCTCGACCGGCCCTGGGGCGGGATGCGGCCGCAGGCGGAGGGCGAGTGGGAGGCGCTCGTACGCCGCGCGCGCCGAGCCCGCGGGACCGTCGTGCTGAGCCACGAGATCCTGGCCGGCGCCAAGCCCGCGGAGGCCAAGCGCGCGCTGGGCGACCTGTCGTTCGCCGAGGTGCACGTCGTCTACAGCGCACGAGACGTGGCCCGGCAGGTCGCGGCGGAGTGGCAGGAGCAGCTCAAGCACCGGCGCAAGGTCACGTTCAGGTCGTTCCTCGAGCAGCTCCGTGAGGCGGACCAGCGCAAGGCGACACGGTGGTTCTGGCGGGTGCAGGGGCTGCCCGGGGTGCTGGAGCGGTGGGGCAACGGCCTGAAGCCGGCCCATGTGCACGTGGTGACGGTGCCGCGGCCCGGCGGGCCGCCCGAGGAGCTGTGGCAGCGGTTCTGCACCACGCTCGGCATCGACCCCGCGTGGGCGCCCCGCGACGGCAGCCGCCGCAACCCCTCGATCGGTGCGGCCGAGAGCACGCTCCTGCGCCGGGTGAACGCGCGGCTAAAGGAGGCCGGGCTGCCCTCCGACCAGTACCGCGCCCTGGTCCGCCAGCTCGTCGTCCACGAGACCTTGGCCACGAGGCCACGGATGCAGCCGGTGACGCTGCCCCCGGACGCCTACGACTGGGCCGAGGAGGTCGCCCAGAGCTGGATCGACTGGGCCAAGGGCGCGAACGTCGACGTGGTCGGCGACCTCGAGGAGCTGCGCCCCGTGCGCCCGCCGGCGGGCTCCGAGTGGCACGACCCGGACCGGCCGCGGCCGCGCGATGTCACCTCCGCAGCCGTCGACGCGATCGTCGCCCTCACCCTGGAGGCCGCGCGCCGGCCCGACCCGGACGACACCCTGTCCTCGCGGGCCGCCAAGCTGGCACGCTACCTCCGCCGATGAGACACCCCACGAAACCGCTCGGTGAGCGCGCTGCGCGCGGTGAGCTCCCGCTTCCGCGGGGACCCGGAAAGGCATGACCCCGTCATGAGCACGTCCGTCGAGACCGGCAGGGCCCGTGCGTGGGCCTGGATCGCCCACCTGAGTGGCGGAGGTACGACGCCATGGCTGTCCTGGTCGTCGTCCGACGCAGCGGACGCTGCTCCGCCCCCGCGAGCTTCGGCCCGGGCCCACGACGGACGCTCGCTCCGCTCGCGCGCTTCGCCGTCCATCGCGGGCACCGAGCCGATCGCGGGGAGCGCTCGCTCCGCTCGCCGGGGCCGCTACCTGCCCGGCGCCCAGCAGCTCGAGCTGCTGCGCCGCCTGAACCTGGCCGGCCGCCCCTCGGCGACGCTGGTCGACCGGGTGCTCGCCGCATCGGCGCCCGGTCGTGGCCGGCCCGATCTCGAGCTGGTGGGTGTCGACGAGCCGCGCCGGTTCGGCCCGCCGGCGGTCGACCCTGCCGTCCTGGCGGACGACGAGCTGATCCGCGTCGCGACCGGGCTGCTCGCCCTGGATCTGGTCGCGGTCGGCGCGCACGCGCCGCCGGGGCACAAACCGCGGCGGTTGCGGACCCGCTACGAGCTGGCCGGCGACCCGTGGCTGGCCTCGGCGTACACGACCCAGCTGGTCGCCGACGGTCGTCCGCCCGGCGGCGGTGGCCGGTCGGTGCACGTGCTCGGCGCCGACCTGCCGACGATGCTTGCCCACACCTGGGCCGCCGGGGCGTTCGGCACGGGTGTCCCGAGCTGGCCGGACTTCCTCGCCAGGCTGCGCGCCCGGCGGCGGTTGCCGCGCCGGGTCGACCTGCCCGGCGTCGTCGAGCGGTTCCGCGCCCGGCCGCACACCGGCCAGGTGGGGGTGGTGCTCGACCTCGGGGAGCTCCCCGGGCTGGTCGGCGTACGCCGGCTCGCGGCCGCGCCCGACGTGCCCGCGCACGCGACCGAGCTGGCCCGTCAGGTCGGCGCTGCGCTGAGCCTGCACGTTCTGCCCGCCGACCAGGCCGCGTTGCTGTCCTCGGTGCTGAGGCCGCGGCTGGCCGGGGTGGCAGGCGCGCCGCCCGACGTCCCGCCGGAGCACCGGGACTGGGTCGAGGACGCCGCCTTCGCCCTCCGTCAGCGGCTGCTCCGCGCTCGTTACCCTGTGAAGGGCGATCCGGACGGGCTGCTGCCCAGCTGGTCGGAGCATCCGCCCGGCTCGGTCCTGGCTCTCGCGATCGAGCTGCTGCTGGAGGAGGTGTCGTGAATACCCCACGACGTTCTTCGCTCCCCCGCTGCGCTCCTCCGCCGAACAACGCCGTGGGGACCCCGAAAAGATGAGCCGCAAGGTCCTCCTCCACGTCGGTACGCCGAAGACCGGCACGTCCTACTTCCAGGACGTGCTGTTCCGAAACCGCGAGGTGCTTTCGGCCGCAGGCATCGCCTACCCGGCCACCCGGCACGACAGCCACTTCCTGGCCGCCCTCGACCTGATGCAGCTGCCGTGGGGCGGGCTCCAGTCGGATGCGATCGGCGCCTGGGCCCACCTCGCGCGCCAGGTGCGTGAGGCTCTGTCATCGGGGGCGGGCACCGCGATCATCAGCCACGAGATCCTGGCCACCGCCTCGCGGGCACAGATCGGCCAGGCGCTCGAGTCACTGGGTCATCGAGGCGGGCACGACGACGGCATCGAGGTCCACCTCGTGCTGAGCGTGCGCGACCTGGTCCGCCAGATCCCGGCGGAGTGGCAGGAGAACATCAAGCATCGCGCCCAGCTGAGCTACGGTGCGTTCCTCGACCAGATCCGCGACCCCGAGCGGGCCACCCGGATCGGGGCGTGGTTCTGGGGGGTGCAGGAGATCCCCGAGATCCTCGACCGCTGGGGCCAGGAGCTGCCCCCGGAGCATGTGCACGTGGTGACGGTGCCGCCGCCCGGTGGCGCGCCGGAGCTGTTGTGGAAGCGGTTCAGCCAGGCGTTCGGCCTCGACGGGATCGACCTCGACCTCGAGGGCGAGCGGCACAACCCGTCGCTCGGCGTGCCCGAGACCACGCTCCTGCGCCGCCTCAACCGGAAGGCGAACGCCGAGCTGGCGCCGGCCGACTACCGGCCGCTGGTCCGCGAGCTGCTGGCGCACCAGACCCTGTCCGGTCGGACGGGCTCACCGCGACTCGCGCT
>JAWWPK010000304.1:0-2921 GCA_033854925.1 Nocardioidaceae bacterium
GTTCAACGTGCAGTACACAGACGACAAGTCGTATCCGTACCTCGCGATCACGCTCGGCGACCCGGTGCCGCGGGTGCTCGTCACGCGCAACCACAACATCCCGAATGCCAGGTATTTCGGTCCGTACAGCAGGGCGTGGGCGATCCGCGAGACCGTCGACATCCTGCTGCGGGTCTTCCCGATGCGGAGCTGCTCCAACGGCGTCTTCAAGCGCTCCGGCCAGATCGGCCGGCCCTGCCTGCTCGGCTACATCGACAAGTGCGCGGCGCCCTGCGTCGGCAACATCTCGGCCGAGGACCACCGCGCGATCGTCGACGACTTCTGCGACTTCATGGGCGGCCAGACCCGGCCGTTCATCCGGCGGATCGAGCGGGAGATGTACGCCGCCTCCGAGCGCGAGGACTTCGAGAAGGCGGCCCGGCTCCGTGACGACCTGGGTGCGATGGAGCGGGCCCTCGAGAAGCAGGCGGTGGTCCTGGGCGACGGCTCCGACGTCGACGTGATCGCGCTCGCCGAGGACCCCCTCGAGGTCGCGGTGCAGGTCTTCTACGTGCGCGGTGGCCGGATCCGCGGGCAGCGCGGCTGGGTCGCGGACCGGGTCGAGGAGGGCGGCACACCGGAGCTGATCGAGGACTTCCTGCTTCAGCTCTACGCCGGGGACTCCGACTCGATCCCCAAGGAGATCCTGGTGCCGGAGCTGCCGCCCGACGTGGAGACGTTCGAGCAGCTCTTCGGCGACCTGCGGGGGAGCAGGGTCCAGGTCCGGGTCCCGCAGCGCGGGGACAAGAAGACCCTCCAGGAGACCGTCGGCCGCAACGCCCTCGAGGCGCTGGCGATGCACAAGACCAAGCGGGCCAGCGATCTCACCACCCGCAACCGGGCGCTGGAGGAGATCCAGCAGGCCCTCGAGCTGGACGACGTTCCCCTCCGCATCGAGTGCTACGACGTCTCCAACCTCCAGGGCACCGAGGTGGTGGCCTCGATGGTCGTCTTCGAGGACGGCCTGGCCCGCAAGAGCGAGTACCGCCGCTTCGTGATCAGGGGCGTCGACGGCCAGAACGACGTCGCGTCCATGCACGAGGTGATCACCCGCCGGTTCCGGCGGCTCCTCGACGAACAGGCCAGGTCCGAGCTCAAGCCCGGAGACGACCAGAGCGGTCCGATGCTGGTCGACCCGGAGACCGGCCGGCCGCGGAAGTTCGCCTACGCCCCCGGGCTGGTGGTCGTCGACGGCGGCCCGCCGCAGGTGTCGGCGGCGCAGCGGGCGCTCGACGAGCTCGGCATCGTCGACATCCCGGTGGTCGGGCTCGCCAAGCGGCTCGAGGAGGTCTGGGTCCCGGGGCAGGAGGACCCGGTCATCCTGCGCCGCTCGTCCGAGGGCCTCTACCTGCTCCAGCGGATTCGCGACGAGGCGCACCGCTTCGCGATCACCCACCACCGCGGGCGGCGTTCCAAGTCGATGGTCGAGAGCATGCTCGACGACGTCCCGGGCCTCGGGGAGGTGCGGCGCAAGACCCTGCTGAAGCACTTCGGCTCGCTCAAGAAGCTGCGCGAGGCCGACGCCGCCGACATCGCCCGGGTGCCGGGCATCGGGCCCACGACCGCGGCCGCGATCAAGGACGCGGTGGCCGCGGCCAGCCGCACTCGCCAGACTGTCTCCGTGAACACCGCGACCGGCGAGATCGAAGAGTGACGACCGAGGACGCCACCGCCAAGCCCGGCGAGCTGGTCGTGGTGACCGGCATGACCGGCGCCGGCCGCAGCACGGTGGCCAAGGAGCTCGAGGACCTCGGCTACTACGTCATCGACAACCTGCCGCCGGGGCTTCTCAAGGACGTGATCCGCCTCGTCGACGAGAGCAAGGGGCCGGCCCAGCCGGTCGCCCTGGTGATCGATGTCCGCTCCGGCGCGTTCTTCGACTCGCTCGCGGCGAACCTGGCCAAGGGATCCTCGGAGGGCCGGCACGCGACGCTCGTCTTCCTCGAGGCCAGCGACGAGGTGCTCGTGCGCCGCCAGGAGGCCGCCCGTCGCCCGCACCCGCTCCAGGGGGACGGCCGGCTGCTCGACGGGCTCCAGCGTGAGCGGGAGGTGCTGGCGGGGCTGCGCGGCGACGCAGACCTGGTCATCGACACCTCGGACTTCAACGTGCACCAGCTCACCGACCGGATCGCCGACGAGTTCGGCACCCCGCTGACGGTCCGGCTCAAGGTCAGCGTCGTCAGCTTCGGCTTCAAGTACGGCATCCCGGTCGACACCGACTTCATGGCGGACATGCGCTTCCTGCCGAACCCGCACTGGATCCCCGAGCTCCGGCCGCGCACCGGCCTCGACCCCGAGGTCGCCGACTACGTCCTCGGGCAGCCGGGCGCCACCGAGTTCGTGGAGCGCTGGGTCGAGCTGATCGCCGGCGTCGCGGAGGGTTACCTCGGCCAGGGCAAGCGGTTCGCCCAGGTGGCGATCGGCTGCACGGGTGGGAAGCACCGCAGCGTCACCGTGACCGAGGAGGTCGTCGGCCGCCTCCAGTCCCGCGGCATCGAGGCCCGGGCCTACCACCGCGACCTGGGGCGGGAGTAGTGGCGCCACTGGACCGGGCGGTGGCGGTGGTCGCGTTCGGCGGCGGCCACGGGCTGCACGCCTCCCTGTCGGCGCTGCGGCTGCTCGTCGACGAGCTCGTGGTCGACGAGCTGACCGCGGTGGTCACGGTCGCCGACAACGGCGGCTCGTCCGGCCGGCTGCGCGGGGAGTTCGGCGTACTCCCTCCGGGTGACCTGCGGATGGCGCTGGCCGCGTTGTGCGGCCGCAACGAGTGGGGTGTCACCTGGTCGCGGGTGCTGCAGCACCGCTTCGCCGGCGATGGCGAGATGCGCGACCACGTGGTCGGCAACCTGCTCATCGTCAGCCTCTGGGAGCTGCCCGGCGAC
>JAWWPK010000305.1:0-17427 GCA_033854925.1 Nocardioidaceae bacterium
CAGACACTGTGTAGGTGAACACGGGACTCTCCATCGCTGAGGCCGCCGACCTCACCGGCCTCACCGCCGACACGCTCCGCTACTACGAGCGCGACGGGCTGATGCTGCGTTCGGTGCCGCGAGCCTCCTCGGGGCACAGGCAGTACGCCGACGACGACATCAACTGGATCCGGCTGATCACCAAGCTGCGCTCGACGGGCATGCCGATCCGCGACGTACGCCGGTACGCAGACCTGGTCCGTGCCGGTCACGGCAACGAGCAGGAGCGGCTCGACCTGCTCCGCGCGCACCGTCAGGTGGTGCTGGCCCGGCTCGCCGAGGTCCAGGACCATCTCGGCGCCATCGACTACAAGATCGGGATCTACGAGAACCTGCTGGACGCCGAACCAGCCGCTTGACTTGAAGCGCACTCCAGCCAGTTCAGTGGAGGCATGACCTTCACACGACGCACTCTCGGCACACCGATCGACAACAGGCCAGCTCTCGAGGTGTCCCCGCTCGGCCTGGGCTGCATGGGGATGTCGGAGTTCTACGGCACCACCGACGAGCAGACCGGGATCGACACCATCCACCGCGCCCTCGACCTGGGCGTCACGTTCCTGGACACCGCCGACATGTACGGCCCGTTCACCAACGAGCAGCTGGTCGGCAAGGCGATCAGGGACCGGCGCGACGAGGTCCAGCTCGCCACCAAGTTCGGCAACGAGCGCAACCCCGACGGCAGCTGGATCGGCATCAACGGCTCTCCCGACTACGTCCGCCGGGCCTGCGACGCCTCGCTCGAACGGCTCGGCGTGGACCACATCGACCTCTACTACCAGCACCGCGTCGACAAGACCGTCCCGATCGAGGAGACCGTCGGCGCCATGAAGGAGCTGGTCGACGCCGGCAAGGTCCGCCACCTCGGCCTGTCCGAGGCCGCGGCCGACACGATCCGCAGGGCACACGCCGTGCACCCGATCACCGCGCTGCAGAGCGAGTACTCGCTGTTCACCCGCGACCTCGAGGACGAGATCCTGCCGACGATCCGCGAGCTCGGCATCGGCCTGGTGCCCTACTCCCCGCTCGGCCGCGGCATCCTCACCGGTGCGGTGACCCGGGAGTCGCTGGACGCCGACGACTCCCGGGCGACCGGCCGGTTCCCGCGGTTCGCGGGCGACGCCCTCGACGCCAACCTCGCCCTCGTCGAGAAGGTCAAGGAACTGGCGGCCGACCATGGCTGCACCCCCGGCCAGCTCGCCCTCGCCTGGGTCCTGGCCCAGGGTGACGACGTCGCCCCGATCCCGGGCACCAAGCGGATCCCCTACCTGGAGGAGAACGTCGGCGCCACCGCCGTCGAGCTCACCGCGGACGACCTCGAGGCGCTCGCTGTAGCGATCCCGCGCGAGGCAGTGGTCGGCGATCGCTACAGCGACATGAGCACGGTCAACGCCTGATCCTCAGGCAACCGGGCCGGCCACGAGCGTCACCGAACCCTGGTGGCCGGTCCCGTCGGCGTTCGTCCACGCCACCGAGACGGTGTCGCCCGGCTGGTGGGCTGCGACCGCCGTCCTCAGGTCGTCCGCGGTGGTGATCGACGTCCCGTCGAGCGAGGTGATCGTGTCGCCCGCCGCCAGGCCGAGCTTCTCGGCGGGGCTCCCCGCGAGGACGCCGGCCAGCGTCGGTGCGCTGTCCTGGGTCGAAAGGGAGACGCCCAGGAAGGCGGTGCCGCCGACCACGACAGAGGCGCTCGCGTCGCCGGCCACGATCGCGTCGGCGATCCGCAGCACCCGACCGATCGGGATCACGTAGCCGGTCACGTCCGGGCCGCCGCTCGAGGCGGCGACGTTCATGCCGACGACCTCGCCGCCGGCGTCCAGCAGGGCGCCGCCGGAGTCGCCCGGGACCACGTCGGAGGTGACCTGGATCAGGTTGTGCAGGTGCACGCTCGCACCGGTCAGGTCGTCCTGGACCGTGATCGGGTGGTGCCCGTCCGTCACCGTCCCTGGCGCGGCGGTGAGGCTGCCGCCGTTCCCGCCCGCATCGCCCACGGCGGTGACCGCATCGCCCACAGCAACGCCACCCGTCGCGGTGCCGGCGGTGGCCAGCCCGGTCGCGTCCTTGAGCTGCAGCACCGCGACGTCCTTCGTGGCGTCGTAGCCGACGACGTCGGCGGTGTACCTCTGCCCGGTCGAGACGTCGGTGACCGTGATCGCGGTGGCCCCTTCGACGACATGGTGGTTGGTGACCACGAGGCCGTCGCTGCCGATCACGATGCCGCTGCCGGCCGCCACGCCCGCGCCGTACCCGAGAGTGGTGGTGATCTCCACCAGCCCGGTCGACTGGCTCGCGGTCGCGTCACTGGTGTTGAGGTACTGGTAGGCCGGCATCGCGAAGCCCTGAGGGTACGGCCCGCGGTAGTCAGCGAACACCGTCGTCGCGGCGGACGCGGGCGCGCCCACAGCTGCCACGAAGAGCGGGATGAGAAGCCCGGCCGCAGCGATGCTCCGGGTGACCTTCCGGGAGGTCCTGAACGAGGTCTTCATGGAGCCACCGTCGCCCCGGAGCTTGTGACTGCGCTGTGCGCCGCCCCTGACCAGCCTTCGTGAGAGCTGGCTGAAACCTCTCAGGCCAGGTCCAGTCTCCTCTCCATCGCGGCCAGCGCCCGGGCGGCCTGGCGGCGCACCGCTTCGTCCTCGTCTGCCAGGTGGTCGCGTACGGCGCCCAGGTGTTCGGTGTCGCCGGTGACCGCGAGCGCGCGCATCGCCTGCGCCCGCACCCGGGGCAGCTCATGGTCGGCAAGGGCAGCCGCGCCGTCACCGGTGCCGGCCACCACGTGCCGGGCGGAGACCATCAGGCACATCTCGGCCGGCCGCCAGTGCTCGTCGGCGAGCCCGCGGACGACCGCGTCGGTGGCGGCGTCGTCCCAGACGTGGAGCAGCCCCCGGGCACCCCAGGTGCGCAGCCAGTGGTCCTGCCAGGCGTCGCGGTCGAGGACTCCGTCGCCCGGGTGCCAGTCGTGCCCCGTGAGGCCGCGGAGCTCCTCGACGTACTGCTCGCGATCGGCGCCCGCCATCAGGTCGGTGCAGACCGCCACGAAGCGAGGTAGGCCGAGCCGGGCCGCCAGGTCGGCGATCAGCTCCGCCACGGGCGGTCGGTCCGTCACAGCACCTAGGGTGCCCACATGACCACGTCAGCGGCCACCGACGTCCTGCTGGAGCGTGCTCGCGCGTGGGCTGCCGAGGACCCCGACGACAGGACGCGGGCCGAGCTGGAGCAGATCGTCGCGGACGTGGCGGGCGGCTCGGACGCGACCGACCTGGCCGACCGGTTCGCGGGAAGCCTGGAGTTCGGCACGGCGGGCCTCCGGGGCGCGGTGGGCGCGGGGCCGAACCGCATGAACCGGGTCGTCGTCATCCGCGCTGCCGCGGGGCTCGCGGCGTACCTCCAGGAGCAGGGCGAGACCGGTCCGATCGTGGTGGGCTTCGACGCGCGCCATCGCAGCGACGACTTCGCCCGCGACACCGCCGAGGTGATGTCGGGGGCCGGCTTCAAGGTCTGGGTGATGCCGCGACCCCTGCCGACGCCGGTGGTGGCGTTCGCGATCCGCGAGCTCGGCTGCGCGGCCGGCGTGATGGTCACCGCGAGCCACAACCCGCCGCAGGACAACGGCTACAAGGTCTACCTGGGGGACGGCAGCCAGATCGTGCCGCCGGCGGACGCCGGGATCGCGGCCCGGATCGACGCGGTCGGCGCGTTGCGGGACGTCCCCCGCGGCCCCGGGGGGACCGTGCTCGGCGAGCACATCGTGGACCGCTATCTCGACACCATCGCCGAGCTCGCCCAGGACGGGCCGCGGGACCTCGACCTCGTCTACACGCCGCTGCACGGCGTCGGCGGCGCGTCGGTGCTCCAGGTGCTCGAGACTGCCGGCTTCAGCCCGCCGCGGGTGGTCGAGCAGCAGGAGCAGCCGGATCCGGACTTCCCGACCGTCTCGTTCCCCAACCCGGAGGAGCCGGGTGCGATGGACCTCGCGCTGGCGCTGGCCGCGGAGCACGACGCCGACCTGGTCGTCGCCAACGACCCGGATGCCGACCGCTGTGCCGCCGCCGTGCCGACCGGCTCCACGAAGGGAGGAGGCTGGCGGATGCTGCGCGGCGACGAGGTCGGCGCCCTGCTCGCGCACCACCTGATGGCGCGCGGCCGCTCCGGCACCTGGGCGACGTCGATCGTCTCCTCCAGCCTGCTCGGTCGGATGGCGGCCGCCGCCGGCCAGCCGTACGTCGAGACGCTGACCGGCTTCAAGTGGATCGGCCGGGTCCCCGGACTGGCCTTCGGCTACGAGGAGGCGCTGGGCTACTGCTGCGACCCCGACCACGTGAAGGACAAGGACGGCGTCTCGGCGCTGCTCCTGCTCTGCGAGCTGGCGGCGGAGACGAAGGCGGCCGGCCGCACCCTGGTCGACGTCCTCGACGACCTCGCGATGAAGCACGGCCTGCACGCGACCGACCAGGTCTCCGTGCGGGTCGCCGACCTGTCCCTGATCGCCGCCGCGATGGAGCGGCTGCGCGCGGCGCCGCCCGCCGAGCTCGGCGGGCTCGCGGTCGAGCGGGTCGACGACCTCGCGCTCGGCAGCGCCGAGCTGCCGCCCACGGACGGGCTGCGGTTCCACCTCGCCGACGGTGCCCGGGTCGTGATCCGCCCGAGCGGCACGGAGCCGAAGCTCAAGTGCTACCTCGAGGTGGTCATCCCCGTGGATCCCGAGGCCGGCGTCGACGCGGCACGCATCTCGGCGGCGGCCCGGCTGGACGCGCTGGGCGCGGACGCTGCGGCGGCGCTCGGGCTGTAGGAACCCTCGGGGTTTCGAGACGGTCGCAGAGCGACCTCCTCAACCACCGAGCAGGAGCGCGACCACGAAGAAGACCCCGGTCACCACCAGCGCGACCAGCTCCGGCCAGGCCCACTCGCGGCGTACCTGCCCGGCCAGCTCGTCGGCCTCGGGCGAGAACTTCTTGACCCCGCGCCGCATCCGGTCCTCGTTGATCAGCTCCTGGACCCGGATCTCGACGAAGTCGGCGTAGTTCATCCCGGGCTCGTGGACCGCCGCGAGCTCGCCGCGCAGCCCGCCCATCTGCGCGCGGGCCCTCATCATGGCCGAGCCCTTCATCGCCTGGCGGAGGGTCCGGCCGACGCCGGAGCACACGTAGCGCTTGCCACCCGCGCGCACGGCCATCACCTGCTGGATCGCGACCTCCTCGATGGCGGCCAGCGGGAGATGGACGGTGGTGAGCATGTTGCGCAGCACCAGCTCGTGTCCCTGGACCCGCACGCGGGGGCGAACCGTGCTGGTGTAGAGCACGATCCCGCCGAACAGCGAGGCGGCCGGCACCCACAGCGGGACGCCGTCCATGTCGAGGGCCCACCCGACGACGAGGACGAGCACCACGATGCCGCCGATGACGGCGATCACGGTGCCGCCGTTCGGGGCGAACTTCTCGACCTTCGTGTCGTCGTGGTCGGTGTTGGTCACCCTGGTCCTCCATGGGCTCGGTAATGCTGTCCCAGCCTATGCTGGTCGGCATGGTCGCCACCGAGTCCGACATCGAGACGACACCGTTCCGTGACCTCGACGTCACCCGGTCGGAATCATCGCTGCGCCGCTTTCTGCACGGACTGCCGGGCGTCGACCAGGTCGGGGCCGAGCAGCGCGCCGCCTCGCTGAGCACCCGGTCGATCAAGACGTCGGCCAAGGCCTACGCCCTCGACCTCGCGATCTCGATGGTCGACCTGACCACGCTCGAGGGCCAGGACACCGACGGCAAGGTCCGGTCGCTGGCCGCCAAGGCCATGCACCCCGACCCGTCGGACCCCACCTGCCCGGCCACCGCGGCGGTCTGCGTCTACCCCGACATGGTGGCGACCGTGAAGCAGACGCTCGGCCACAGCGGCGTCAAGGTGGCCGCGGTCGCGACGGCGTTCCCGAGCGGCCGGGCCGCGATGGACATCAAGCTCGCCGACACCAAGGACGCCGTGGACGCGGGCGCCGACGAGATCGACATGGTGATCGACCGGGGCGCGTTCCTGTCCGGCCGCTACCTCGAGGTGTTCGAGGAGATCGCCCAGATCCGCGAGGCCTCGGGCAAGGCGCACCTGAAGGTGATCCTCGAGACCGGTGAGCTGCAGACCTACGACAACGTACGCCGCGCCTCGTGGCTGGCGATGCTGGCCGGCGGCCACTTCATCAAGACCTCGACGGGCAAGGTGCAGCCGGCCGCGACGCTGCCGGTCACGCTGATCATGCTCGAGGCGGTCCGCGACTTCCGCGAGGCGACCGGCACGATGATCGGCGTGAAGCCGGCCGGCGGCATCAGGACCGCCAAGGACGCCATCAAGTACCTCGTCACGGTCAACGAGGTCGCCGGTCCCGACTGGCTCGACCCGGACTGGTTCCGGTTCGGCGCGTCCACGCTGCTCAACGACCTGCTGATGCAGCGCATCAAGCTCAAGACCGGCCGCTACTCCGGCCCCGACTACGTCACGGTGGACTGACTCTCATGGCAACGAAGTTCGACTACGCGCCCGCCCCCGAGTCGCGCTCCATCGTCGACATCAAGCCGTCTTACGGCCTGTTCATCAACGGCGAGTTCGTCGACGGCCACGGCAAGGCGTTCAAGACCATCAACCCCGCGTCGGAGGAGGTCCTGGCCGAGATCGCCGAGGCCGACGACAACGACGTCGACCTCGCGGTCAAGGCCGCCCGCCGCGCCCACCGCTCGTGGTCGCGGATGCCCGGCGCCGAGCGGGCCAAGTACCTCTACCGGATCGCCCGGATCATCGCCGAGCGCTCCCGCGAGCTGGCCGTGCTCGAGTCGATCGACAACGGCAAGCCGATCAAGGAGTCGCGCGACGTCGACGTACCCATCGTCGCGGCGCACTTCTTCTACTACGCCGGCTGGGCCGACAAGCTGAAGTACGCCGGCTTCGGGGAGCAGTCGCTCGGTGTGGCCGCCCAGGTCATCCCGTGGAACTTCCCGTTGCTGATGCTGGCGTGGAAGATCGCCCCGGCGCTGGCGTGCGGCAACACCGTCGTGCTGAAGCCGGCCGAGACCACACCGCTGACCGCGCTGCTGTTCGCGGAGATCTGCCAGCAGGCCGACCTGCCGCCGGGGGTCGTCAACATCGTCACCGGGGCCGGCGGCACCGGACAGGCGCTGGTCGGCCATCCCGACGTGGACAAGGTGGCGTTCACCGGCTCGACCGAGGTCGGCAAGGCGATCGCGCGGACCGTCGCCGGGACGAACAAGAAGGTCACCCTCGAGCTCGGCGGCAAGGCGGCCAACATCGTCTTCGACGACGCGCCGCTCGACCAGGCCGTCGAGGGCATCGTCAACGGCATCTTCTTCAACCAGGGCCATGTCTGCTGCGCGGGCTCGCGGCTCCTGGTCCAGGAGTCGGTGGCCGAGGACGTGCTGCACCGGCTCAAGCGCCGGATGGCGACGCTGCGGGTCGGTGACCCGCTCGACAAGAACACCGACGTGGGCGCGATCAACTCCGCCGAGCAGCTGGCCCGCATCCGCGAGCTGTCCGACATCGGCGAGGCCGAGGGCGCCGAGCGCTGGTCGGCCCCGTGCGAGCTCCCGTCGCACGGCTACTGGTTCGCGCCGACGATCTTCACCGACGTCACCCAGGCGCACCGGATCGCGCGCGAGGAGATCTTCGGGCCGGTGCTGTCGGTGCTGACCTTCCGGACGCCGTCGGAGGCGGTCTCGAAGGCCAACAACACGCCCTACGGCCTCTCGGCGGGCGTGTGGACCGACAAGGGCTCCCGGATCCTGCAGCTGGCGAACCAGCTGCGGGCCGGGGTGGTGTGGGCCAACACGTTCAACAAGTTCGACCCGGCCAGCCCGTTCGGTGGCTACAAGGAGTCGGGCTACGGCCGCGAGGGCGGCAAGCACGGGCTGGAGGCCTACCTGAAATGACGCGCGCTGACGTTCGCAAGACCTACAAGCTCTACATCGGCGGGGCGTTCCCCCGCTCCGAGTCGGGGCACACCTACGTCGTCAACGACGCCAAGGGGAAGTTCCTGGCCAACGCCGCGCTCGGGTCCCGCAAGGACGCCCGCGACGCGGTCGTGGCCGCGCGCGCTGCCTTCTCCGGCTGGGCCGGGCGGACGGCGTACAACCGTGCGCAGGTGGTCTACCGCGTTGCCGAGCTGATGGAGGACCGCCGGCCGCAGTTCGTCGAGGCCCTGTCGAGCTCTGAGGGTCTCTCGGCGCGGCAGGCGACGGCCACGCTGGACACGACGATCGACCGGCTCGTCTGGTACGCCGGCTGGGCCGACAAGCTGACCCAGGTGGTCGGCAACGCCAACCCGGTCGCCGGGCCGTTCTTCAACCTGTCCACCCCTGAGCCGACCGGCGTGGTCGCGGTGCTGGCGCCGCAGTCGTCGTCGCTGCTCGGGCTGGTGTCCGTCGTGGCGCCGGTGATCATCTCCGGCAACACCTGCGTGGTCGTGTCGTCCTACGACCGGCCGCTGCCGGCGGTGACGTTCTCCGAGGTGCTGGCCACGTCCGACGTGCCGGGCGGGGTGGTCAACATCCTGACCGGGGACGCCGCGTCGGTGGGTCCCTGGCTGGCGTCGCACATGGACGTCAACGCGGTCGACCTGGTCGGTGTGGCGGGCTCTTCGGAGCTGGCGACCGAGCTCGAGGTGGCAGCGGCCGACAACCTCAAGCGCGTACGTCGCGCGCCGGCATCCGAGCCGGACTGGACCCTCGAGCCGGAGCTGTCCGCGATGACCGCCTACCTCGAGACCAAGACGGTCTGGCACCCGATCGGGGTCTAGGCAACCAGCTTCTCGACTGCTGCGCGGACCAGCTCCTGCGATGTGCTGGTGAGGACGGCGATGGTCACCTGCGTGACCGCGTCGCCCTCCCCCTGGACGACCACCTTGGTCTGGCCGACGTCCCCGGCGGGCTCGACGGCGCAAGCCACGACGTCGTCGCCGAGCCAGTCGACCGGCACTCCGGGCCGGACGCCGCCGCTTCGGTCCAAGGTCTTGCAGAGCTTGTCGTAGCCGGTGCGGTCGCGCACCTCGACATACCCCTGCTCGGTCTCTCGGTGGCAGCCGCGGACGGTGGCCTCCGCAGCCTTCGGGGGCGACCAGCGCAGGGTGTCGAAGACGGCATCGGGGATGCGGACGGCGCAGTCGGCGTCCTTGGTCTTCCCCGACCCGGGCTGGTCGGTGCTGTCGTCACCGGAGCACCCGGTCAGCGCCAGCAGCAGCACGAGGGCGGCGACCCGAGTTCCCATGCCGGGCAGCCTGCCACGGGGCGGTTCACCGCAGCGTGAGGGTCACGACCCGGTCGCTGTAGGCCGGGGTCTCCCCGCCGACGACGTACGCCGTACCGCCGACCGCGGCCACCTGCGCATCCGCCAGCGGTGTAGGCAAGTGGCCGGCCGGGGTGAGCGTGTCCGTGGCCGGGTCGAACCACCACATGCGGTCGGTCAGCGACGTCGCGGTGGTCCGGCCGCCCGCGAGCAGGATCCGGTCCCCCAGCCTGACCGCGACCGAGTGGCCCAGCGGGACGGGCAGCCTGGCCACGACCTTCGCGTGCCCGTGAGCGTCGACGCGCTGGACGGCTCGCTGCATGGTCGACGACACCTCGCCGCCGAACAGGTACACGTCCTTGTCGAAGACAGCGGTGGCCGAGTAGCGCGTGGCCACGGGTAGCTCCGCGTAGGGCGCCCAGTGCACTCCGTCGATGCTCGCGACCGCGGTGCCGACGGCCGGCGTCCGGCCGTCGTATCCGCCGAGGACCACGATCTGCCGGCCCGCGCGCGTCGCCATCACGTCGGCGCGGGGCTGCGGCAGGTGACCGATGACCTGCCAGCCGCCGACCAGGTCCGGGGCGGCCGCCTGGACGACGTCCTGGACCGTGGCGTTTCCGCCCCCGACCACGACCAGGCTCCCGCCGGCGAAGGCGCCTGCCACGTCGTGGACCGCCACCGGGAGCGCCGCCCCGGGGCGGGAACGGCCGGTGTCGGTGTCATACACGAAGGTCTCCGGGGTGGTCACGTTCCCGGGCTGGAGCCCGCCTGCCACGACCAGCAGGTGGCCGCGGCGGATCACGGCCTCGCGGGCGATCACGTACGGCAGGCGGCCGGGCAGGGTCCGCACGACCAGCCGGGGTGGGCCGTTCGGGGTGGGAGTCGCCGACGCGGTGGTGGACGACGCACCCGGGATGGGTGTCGCGGACGTCGAGCCGGTGAACGGGCCGTCCGTCGAGCCGGCCGGCGTACCGGACGAGCAGGCGGCGACCAGGGCAAGGGCAGGCAGGGCCGCCGGCAATCGCCTCACCGGAGGTTCCCGGTGTGGCCGAGTGAGTAGCGCCCCGGTTGCGGCCAGACCAGCAGGCCGTGCGGCTGCCCGCCCACGTAGATCCTGGCGATCAGCTTGCCGGTGCGGGTGTTCCAGCCGTAGACGTAGCCCTCCCTGCGCCCCGAGAGCCACAGCGTCCGGCCATCGGCCGAGATGCCACCCATGTCGGGCGAGCCGCCGCCGGGGATGGTCCAGGTGTCGACGATCTTCCGCCTGGCCAGCGAGTAGACGCTCACCGCGCCCGCGCCGCGGTCGGACACGTAGAGGAACCTGCCGTCGCGGCTGGGGTAGATGCCGTGCGGCATCGCCGGCGTACTCGTCGTGTGGGTCACCACGAGCCGGTCCGACGGGATCTGCGCCAGTCGGTCGCGGCCCATCACCGCCACGAAGAACGACTCGCCGTCCGGGGCCAGCCGGACATCCTGGGGCATGCTGCCTGCGCCGAGGTCGAGGTGGCCGATCACCTTCTGCTCGAGGGTGGAGACCTGCAGCACGGTGCCGCTGAACTCGCAGGTGACGAGGAAGTAGCGGCCGTTCGCCGAGAAGTCGGCGTGGTTGGGTCCCTGGCAGCTCGGGTCGGTCACCGCGTGCTGCTCCTCGAAGGTGCGCGGGTCCGCGAAGACGATCCGCTCGTGCTGCTCGTCCATGACGATGGCGTGCTGCCCGTCCGGGGTGAAGTAGAGGTTGTAGGGCCGGTCCACCGGGTAGCTCTTCGTCATCTTCCCGGTGGCCGGGTCGAGGGCAACGATCCGGTTGCTGTAGCTCGCCTCGACGTACAGCGTGCGCAGGTCGTAGGACGGCGTCACGTGTTGGGAGAGCGCGCCGGTGCGGATGGTCCGCAACACCCGGTGGGTCCGCTGGTCGATCACGGTGGTGACGGGTGCGCCGTAGGAGTTGGGGACGTAGAGGTACGCCGGGTCCTGGGACACGCGAGCTTGGAGCAGGCCAGCTCGGGCGAACGCATAGACGTGGCCCGGCTTGGTGCGCGGCATCCCGGGAAGGGGGTGCCGAAAGGCGGCAGGCACGGTCGGGTTGGACCGCTCCGTCGTGGTGGACCCGGGCGCCGTGCTGGGCGCGGCCGTGCCCGCGGCGACGGTACTGGCGCCGCCGCTGACGCCGGAGGACGACGTGCCGGGCGAGCATGCCGTCGCTGCCGTCACCACCAGGATGGCCACGGGGAGCAGACGCACCACGTCATCGTGGACGACGGAACCTGACAAACGACTGGTCATGACCCGGGTGGGCGCGGGCCTGGTGCCGGCCCGGCATGATGAGCCCGTGGAGGCGAAGGTGATCGTCCTGGCCGGGCCCTCGGGCTCGGGCAAGAGCCACCTCGCCGAACGGCTGGGGCTCCCGATCCTGCGCCTCGACGACTTCTACCGCGAGGGGGCGGATCCCCTGTTGCCGCGAATCACCTCCGGCGCCAACGCCGGGCTGGTCGACTGGGACGACCCCGACTCCTGGCTCGGTTCCGAGGCGGTCGCTGCCCTGTCCGCGCTGTGCCGGACCGGGTCCGTCGAGACGCCGGTCTACTCGATCTCGGCGAACGGCCGCACCGGCACCCGGACCCTGTCGCTGTCGGGTGCGCCCCTCGTGGTTGCGGAGGGGATCTTCGCGCACCACGTGGTCGCGCCGCTGCGCTCGGCCGGGCTGCTCGCCGCGGCGTACTGCCTGCGCCAGCACCCGATGGTCACCTTCTGGCGGCGCCTGTCCCGCGACCTGCGTGAGCACCGGAAGCCGCCGCTGGTCCTCCTCCGTCGAGGGATCGCACTGATGCGCGACCAGCGCCGCATCGTCGCGGAGGCTGTCGCTGCCGGCTGCACCGCCGTCTCCGCCGACGAGGCCTTTGGCCTGGTCCAGCGGCTCCCGGTGTCGCGATGACACGGATGAACGTCGACGCCATCCGCGGCCTCTCCCAGCCCGACCAGCGCTCCTGCGGCCCCAGCTCGCTGGTGGCCGCACACATCCTGCTGGACCCGGCGTACGCCGCCACCCAGAACCCGCACGCCTTCGCGACCTCGGTCCTCGCCCTGCACCGCCAGCTCACTGGCGCCTCGGCCTTCGGCCACGCCCAGCTCCCCTGGCCCCGCGCCCTCGGCACACCCCCGTGGGCCGTCGCCCGGGCGATGACCTCATTCGCCGGCGTCCGCTACCGCTCCCGCGTCGTCCGCTGGGGCAAGCGGTCGAAAGCCTTCGACTCGCTCCACACCGCCCTGACCGCCGGCCACCCCTGCCCCATGTTCGTCGGCGACTGGATCCCCCGCCACGTCGTCCTCGCCGTCGCCCCGACCGACTCCGGCGTCGACGTCTACAACCCGGCCCACGGCACCCTTGCCGAGATGAAGCGGGCGGACTTCGAGGCCGGCAAGCTCACGACCGTCGGCAGCTGGACGAGACCGTGGTTCGTGGTGATGCCGGTGTGAAGGTCGTCATCGCCGGCGGGACGGGTCAGGTGGGCGGGCTGCTGCGCCGGGCCCTGCACGCGGCAGGGCACGAGGTGGTGGTGCTGAGCCGGCACCCGAGCGCTCCGCTCGAGCCCGGGCTGCGCCACGTCGGCTGGGACGCCCGCACTCTGGGCGCGTGGGTGGCCGAGATCGACGGGGCGGACGCCGTCGTCAACCTGGCCGGCCGCACGGTCAGCTGCCGCTACACAGACACCAACCTGCGCCAGATGATGGACTCCCGGGTCGACTCGACACGAGTCATCGGGTCCGCGATCCGGGGCGCCAGCCGGCCGCCCGGCACGTGGTTGCAGATGAGCACCGCCACCATCTACGCCGACCGCTCCGACGAGCCCGGCAACCCCGCCAACGACGAGGCGACCGGCCTGATCGGCGGCGAGGAGTCCCACACACCGCTGTACTGGGAGTACAGCGTGCGGATCGCCCGGCACTGGGAGAGGGCGCAGACGGAAGCCGACCTGCCCTCCACCCGGCGGGTCGCCCTGCGCACCGCGATGGTGATGAGCCCGGACCGCGGTGGCATCTTCGACGTCCTGCTCCGCCTGGCGCGGCTCGGGCTCGGCGGTCCGGTCGCCGGCGGTCAGCAGTACGTCTCGTGGATCCACGACGCCGACTTCGTCGCAGCGATCGAGTTCCTGCTGACGAGCGATCTGGCCGGGCCGGTCAACCTCGCCGCTCCCGATCCAGTTCCGCAGGCCGACCTGATGGCCGGTCTGCGCCACGCCTGGGGTGGCTGGGCCGGTCGGGTCGGTCTGCCGGCCACGGCCGCCATGGCCGGCCTGGGCGCCTGGGCGATGCGCAGCGACACCGAGCTGCTCCTCAAGAGCCGACGCGTGGTTCCCGGCCGCCTGCGCGATGCAGGCTTCAGCTTTGCCTTTCCGACCTGGACCGACGCGGCAGAGGACCTGGTGGCTGGGCGCCGACGAAAGTAGGCGCGACGAGCTCGACCAACGGCACGGCACCGAACGAGGACACGCTGGTCTCCGAGCGCCCGATGGTGAGTGACTACCAGCCCTGGGTCTAGGTTCCTTGGATGAGAATCCTGGTCCTCGGTGGTACGTCGTTCGTAGGTCGCACCATCGTGGAGGACCTGCTGGCCCACGGCCACACCCCCACCTTGTTCAACCGAGGCCGCACGGCGCCCGAGCTTTTCCCAGACGTGGAACGTGTGGCCGGCGACCGTGACAGCGGCGACTACGACGCTCTGCGCGGCCTGGCGTGGGACGCCGTCATCGACGTCAGCGGGTACGTCCCGCGGCACGTCGAGCAGGCCCTGGAAGCTCTCGGCGAGCGCTTCGGACGCTACGTCTTCATCTCCACCGGCATGGTCTACGACCACGCGGACGTCGAGGGTCAGATCACGGAGTCCTCGCGTCGGCTTCCGGCCCACCAAGGGTCCGAACATCTCGACGACGACACCTACGGCCCGATGAAGGTCGCGTGCGAAGACCTGCTCCTGGCTCGTCTCGGCGACAAGCTCAGCGTTGTCCGTCCGGGCTGGGTGGTCGGGCCGCACGAGAAGGCGGAGCTCCTCACCTACTGGGTCAGACGTGCCGCCGACATCGGTCCCGTGGCCATTCCCGAACGCGTGGATCGTCCGGTCCAGGTGATGGACGTGCGGGACCTGGCACGGCTGGTCGTCCTGCTGGTCGAGCGCGACCTGCCCGGCGCCTTCAACGCTGTGGGCCCGTCGCCCAGCGTGTCGTTCCTCGAGCTCGTGAAGGTGTGCGGCGACGCCGAGCTGGTGCCCGTGCCACACGGCGAGCTCGACTTCCCGCTGCTCTTCCCGGACCCAGCCTGGGACAGGATGCTGCAGATCAGCTCCGCTGCGGCGCTCGCCGTCGGCATGCCGCGGACCCCACTCACCCAGACGGTGGCCGATGTCCGGGCCTGGGACCGGGATCGCGGCGAGCCACCCCTGACCAGCGGGCTGTCACGGGACGAGGAACGCGTCGCCCTCGCGCGGGCAGGACAGGACTGAGACCCGAACCCTGCTCCAGTCGGACCGCGGCGACCCCGCGCACACCGCTCGGACCGACCACCGTGCGCGGGCGGCCATCGGAGGAAACAGCGAGCGCCGCGACAGCCACCCGGGCCGCGCCGCTGGCGGCACCGAAGCGGTCGGCGACGAGGGGGTAGGCGGGCCGGACTTCGGCCGGCAGGTCGTCGTACGTCGCGGCGGTCCAGGATCCGGTGACGGCAGCGAGACAGTCGGGCTCACGGAGAGCCGAGAGCCGGACCGCCGCGGCACCCTCGGCGGCGTGGGGGTCACCGGATCGGACGGTGGGCTCGGCGGCGTCGGCGCCGAGGGCGAGCGCGCGGTCGGCACGGCCGGCGGCTAGCAAGGACAGGGCCTCGACCACGGCCTCGAGCCCGGCGTGCTCGCCGCAGACGGCGACGGCGGGGCCGGTGATGCCGAGCAGGGTGGCGACGTAGCCGACGTGCACGCTGACCACGGTGTTCGGGAACGCCATCGGGAAGACCTGGTCGGGGCCGTGCTCGGCGGCCACCTGCACGAACTCGGCGAGCGGTGCGACGCTCGACCGGGCCGAGCCGAGGACGACCGCATCGCGCGCATCAGGGGAGGGGGGCCACACCGCAGCCGCGGCGACCATGGCCAGCCGGGCCGTGCGCGAGAGGGGCCGCAGCCCGCGCAGCGTGAGCGAGGAGGCGAGCAACGAGTCGGGCACCAGCCCGGGCGGACCGAGCTCGGACGAGGTGAAGCCGGAGGGGCCGAAGACCGCTGCCGCGGAGACGTACGCCGTCACGACGCGCGCCTGAAGACCGTGACGGCGTTGCAGCCACCGAACGCGTAGGCCTGGTTGAGCACCACGTTGCCATCCAGGGGACGCGGCCCGTCGGGGACGACGTCCCAGTCGCAGTCCGGGTCCTGCTCGCCGACGTGCCAGGTCGGCGGCAGGCAGCCGGAGCCCAGCGCCTGCACGGCGAGCACCGCCTCGATCGCGCTCGCGGCGCCGAGGCCGTGGCCGGACAGCGACTTCACCGACGACGCCGGCGGCCGGCGCCCGGTGAACACCTTTCGCAGCGCGAGCACCTCGGCGCGGTCGTTCGCCGGGGTGCCGGTGCCGTGCGCGCTGACCCATCCGACGTCGTCCGGTCGTACGGATGCGTCCGACAGCGCGGCCATGACAGCCCGTGCCGCCCCGGCGCCTTCCGGGTGCGGGCTGGTCGGGTGGTGTGCATCGCAGGACAGCCCGGCCCCGGCGAGCACGGCCAGCGGCTCGGCGCCTCGAGACAGTGCCGCCGAGAGCTCCTCGATCAGCAGGAACGCCGCACCCTCACCGAGCACCAGCCCCTGACGGGACAGGCCAAAGGGTCGGCAGCCGTCCTCGGCGAGCGCCCCGAGCCGCGCGAAGCCGATCAGGGCGGTCCGGCTGAACGCGTCGACCCCTCCCGCGAGCACCCGAGAGCTGCGCCCGGACCGTACGTCGTCCAAGGCCCGCGCCAGTGCGAAGTTCCCGGCTGCGCAAGCGCCACCGACGGCGGCGACCCGGCCGCCCACCCCGAGCCGGGCCGCAACCGAGTCCGCCAGCCCTTCGGGGGTCCCGAGGAGCAGCTCCCGTGACCGAGCCGCAGGCACGGGCGCCTGGGCGGCCTCGGAGTCCGGCCAGGTGTCGATCCAGCTCGGCTCGCCCATGGTGGTGCCGACGACCAGGTCGACGGTCGCGGGGTCGACCCCGGCGAGCGCGTCCGAGCCGGCCGTCGTGGCGAGCGCGGTTGCCCGCCCCACCACCGGCCGCCCCTCGGCGTCCCGGACCGGGCCGGGGGCATCCGGGCCACAGACCTGGGCGACGAGTCTGCCGTCGGAAGCACGCGTCACCCCCGAGCGGCCGGTGAGCGCCGCCTCCCACGTGGCCTCCGGACCGCGACCCAGCGGGGAGAGCACCCCGAGGGCGGTGACCACCGCAGTCCGGTCGGACACGTCAGCCCTGCTTCTGGCGGACCGCGTCGGCGAGCTGCTGGACGCTCTGCACGGTCTTCAGCTCGGTGTCCTCGAACCGCACCCCGAAGCGCCGCTCGACGTGCACCGCGATCTCCATCGCCAGCAGCGAGTCGATGCCGGCGTCCTCGAAGGGCGTGTCGGTCTCGACCTCCTCGACGGGCAGCTCGGCGAGCTCCGCGACGAGATCGCGCAGGTCGGTCTCAAGATCGGTCATGGTCATCTCACAGCCTCCAATGGCGTGGGCACGTGGTCGGGAGCCGGGGCGAACACAGCACGCGCGCGAGCGAGTACGTCGTCCGCACCGGACAGCGATGCGAGTGGGTCGCCGACGAGGCGGTACGACGACGCCTCGGCGGTGGGCGAACCGTCGACGAGCAACATGGCGCTGAGCAGCGACGCCACATGTGGAGCCGGACCACGCAGCGCCGCCGCGAGGGCGACCACGATCCGGGTGTTGTCGAGGTGCAGCACCGGTCGAACGGCGCCGACCGCCGCGGCCGCCGCCCCCTGCAGCACGACCTGCTCGGAGAAGCTGGTGCCGACGCCGCGCCGACTCGCGGTCCAGCAGGTCAGCGACAGCAGGGCGCCCAGCGGGGACGAGAGACCCAGATGTGCGGCCCGCAGCCCCCGGTAGGCCGCCC
>JAWWPK010000306.1:0-3613 GCA_033854925.1 Nocardioidaceae bacterium
CGTACCGCGAGCCGGCCGGCCATAGGGCGTGTCGTAGATTCACCGCTCGTGAGGTTCTCGTGCGTCTGGTAGTCGCCCGGTGTCAGGTCGACTACGCCGGACGGCTGACTGCCCACCTGCCGATGGCCACCCGGGTGCTGATGATGAAGGCCGACGGGTCGGTGCTGGTGCACTCCGACGGAGGTTCCTACAAGCCGCTCAACTGGATGTCGCCGCCGTGCACGGTGCGCGAGGGCGCCAACGAGGACGGCGTCATGGAGTGGACGGTCACCGGCAAGGACGGCGACACGCTGCGGATCCTGCTGGAGGAGATCCACCACGACCTGTCGCACGAGCTCGGCCTGGACCCCGGCCTGCAGAAGGACGGCGTCGAGAAGCACCTCCAGGAGCTGCTCGCCGAGCACCCCGCCACCCTCGCCGACGGGCTGACGCTGGTCCGCCGCGAGTACCCCACCCCCATCGGCCCCGTCGACCTGATGTGCCGCGACGCCACCGGCGCCTCGGTGGCAGTCGAGATCAAGCGCCGCGGCGAGATCGACGGCGTCGAGCAGCTCACCCGCTACCTCGAGCTCCTCAACCGCGAGCCGCTGCTGACCGCCAAGGGTCCGGTCCGCGGCATCTTCGCGGCCCAGCTGATCAAGCCCCAGGCCCGCGTGCTGGCCGAGGATCGTGGGATCGCCTGCGCGGTCGTCGACTACGACGGCCTGCGCGGCATGGACGACCCGACCCACCGACTCTTCTGAGAGATCGCCCTCGCCAAGTCGCGGTCGGGATGCTTCCTACGCCGAGCAGGTGGGTCGGCTGCCACGATGAGCGCATGCGGATCTACCACCTCGCCACGAAGGCCGACTGGGACGCGGCGATCGAGTCCGGCGCCTACACAACGTCCACGTACGGCGTGACCCTGGCGGACGAAGGCTTCATCCACGCCAGCCGGGACAACCAGTGGGAAGGCGTCCGCGACCGCTTCTACGCCGAGGTCGACGAGCCGCTGGTGCTGCTCGAGATCGACACC
The DNA here is from genome assembly GCA_033854925.1 of Nocardioidaceae bacterium. Classification (GTDB taxonomy): domain Bacteria; phylum Actinomycetota; class Actinomycetes; order Propionibacteriales; family Nocardioidaceae; genus Nocardioides. The sequence goes on from JAWWPK010000306.1 coordinate 1,016, forward strand.
GACCTGCTCGACGTACCGGTGGTCGAGGAGCCGCCTGCGCCGGGAGTCGAGGAGACGTTCCCGCACATCTACGGCCCGCTGAGGCCGGACGCCGTCGTGGCCGTCACGGCGCTGGACTGACTCATGCCCGGCGAGCCAGGCAGCGGTCAGCAAGCAACGTCGGGCAGACCGCCACTGTCGATCCGGGTTGCCTACGCACCGCCGCTCCGAGTCGGCCCGACCCGGCGGTCAGCCAGCAACCGACCGGGTTGAAGTCAACTAGTGGCAGCTCTCCCCCGCACACGCCACCAGCCGGTCCAGCGCCGCCCGGAGCGTGTCCACCGCCTCGCGTCCCTGCGGCGACATGGCGGCGTACGACGCCTCGTCGTGGGCGAGCAGGTTGTGCAGCTCGTAGGGGTCCTTGTTGAGGTCGTAGAGCTCCTCGTGCGGGAGGTGGGTGTAGCGGATCAGCTTGTAGCGGCCGTTGGTCACGCCGGTGAAGTCGTTGAGCTCGCTCGACCGGCTGCTCTCGACGTAGGTCTCCGGCGCTTCCTCGAGGCCGTTGGACGTGGTGGTGTTGGTCGGCGTGAGCGCCCGTCCCAGGAGGTAGTACTTGCGTGAGAGCGGCGGGCCGCCGTGCAGCCGCGACAGCAGTGAGACGCCGTCGAGGTCCGGCGTGCTGGCCCCCGCGATCTCGGCGATGGTCGGGGCGATGTCGATGTTGCCGGCCACGTCGTCGTACGTCGAGCCGGGCGTGATCCCGGGGCCGCGGACGTAGAAGGGCACGTTCACGGTGCCCTGGAACTGGTTGTACTTCCCGATCTCGCGCCGGTGGTTGCCCATGATGTAGCCGTTGTCGCTGGTGAACATCAGGTAGGTGTTGTCGAGCGCGCCCTGGTCGGACAGCGCCTGCACCAGGTCGGCGACGGTCTGGTCGAGCGTCTGCACCGACCGGATCCGCTTGCGGAACGTCTCGTCGATGGTCGCCCGGTCGGATGCCGAGAGGGCCTTGCGGGTGCGGGTCAGCCCGAACTTGTCGGACACGTCGGACTCGTCGAAGTCCGGCGTCCGCGGATACTTCACGTCGGCGAAAGAGCCGTCGAGCTCCTTCGGGTAGGCGTACGGCGTGTGCGGGCTGTACGACGCGTAGTAGACGAACTGCCCGCCGTTGGCGAAGTCGAAGCCGTCGCTGCCGTCGACCAGGTCGACGGCCCGGTTGCCGAGCCACGAGTCCAGGTAGTCCTCGCGGAAGCTGGTGTCCACGGTCCCGTCGACGTTGAGCCGGTAGTGGCTCTGCGCGTAGGCGTTTCCCTGCACCGGCGAGGCCCACGACTGCCAGCCCGGCGGCACGAACGACCGGAGCTGCGCCTTCCTCTCGTCGGACAGGTGGCCGCCCGGGTGGAAGGGGTACTCGTTGAAGTACTTGCCGAGCAGCGCGTCGCGGTAGCCGGACCGGTCGAGCCAGACGGGCAGGTCGTCGTCCTGCTTGGTGTGCTTCCAGCGGTCGTAGCCCCCCTCGGGCCAGACGTTGCCGATCACGCCGTGGTTGTGTGCGTAGAGACCGGACAGGATCGACGCGCGCGAGGGACAGCAGCTGGACTGCTCGACGTAGAAGTTGGAGAAGTCGGCGCCCTGGTCCCGGATCAGGCTGGTGACGTTGGGCATGTAGGGCATCAGCGACTTGTCGAGGTCGTCGGTGAGGATCAGGACGACGTTGGGCCGCTGCGTCGACGGCTTGTCGTCAAGGGCCACCTGGGCGCCGCCATGACCCGGGTCACTGGCCGAGCTGACACCACGCAGGCCGACCGCCGCGAACGCGACGATGGCGAACGCGGCCAGCACAGCGGCGACCAACCTGGACCGAGACACCCGGCCGAGGTTACCGGCGGCCCGGTGCCCATCCCGAATCCAGCCCCGATCAGTCGAGCAGCTCCACGACCTCGCCCGCACAGCCCCAGCTGAGGGTCACTCCGGCCCCGCCGTGGCCGTAGCAGTGCACCACGTCGCCCACGCGCTCCACCCGCACCTCTGGCCTCGCCGGCCGCAGCCCGACCTTGTGACCGAGCACCTCCGCGCCCGCCAGCGCCGGGACCAGCCGCAGCGCCCGCCGCAGGATGGCGGCGGCCACGTCCGGCGAGGGAGTCCGGCTCCACTCACCCTCCACGTCGGTGCCACCGACGACGATGTCGCGCGAGCGCGGGACGACGTACGTCGGCGCCTCGTGGGCGACGCTCTCGAGCCACCAGCGCTCCAGCCCGACCTGCTCGACCAGCACCACCTGCCCCTGCACCGGATGCAGCGACGGGTCTGCGGCGAGGAACTTGGCACCGATGCCGGAGCAGTCGACCACCGCGTCCGGTCCGCCGTCACCGGGACGCGGCAGCCCGTGCAGGTTGAGGCGGGTGATCGAGCCGCCGGCCGCCAGCACCCGCGCGGCCAGCCAGTCGAGGTAGACCGGCATCTCGACGACGGGCGCGGTGAACGCCCAGCCGCCGTCGTACCCACGGGGCACGTCGAGGGTCTCGTGCAGGTCGGGCACGGCGTCGGCCCACCACGGCTTCTCGTCACGGTGGGCCACGACCTCCGTGCCCTCGCGGAGCACCACGCCGCTGTCGGGTT
>JAWWPK010000307.1:0-2653 GCA_033854925.1 Nocardioidaceae bacterium
TCGGGCGGCACGGCCTCCGGGCCGGTCTCCTTCATGCGCGGCGCCGACGCGTCCGCCGGCACCATCAAGTCCGGCGGCGCCACCCGCCGGGCCGCGAAGATGGTCGTGCTCGATGTCAACCACCCCGACATCGAGGAGTTCGTGATGACCAAGGCCAAGGAGGAGAACAAGATCCGCGCGCTGCGGGACGCTGGCTTCGACATGGACCTCGGCGGCAAGGACATCGTCAGCGTCCAGTACCAGAACGCCAACAACTCCGTCCGCGTCACCGACGAGTTCATGCGGGCCGTCGAGAACGGCACCGAGTTCGGCCTGAAGGCCCGCGCCGACGGCCGGGTCATCGAGACCGTCGACGCGAAGACGCTCTGGACCAAGCTCGCCACCGCCGCGTGGGAGTGCGCCGACCCCGGCATCCAGTACGACGACACGATCAACGACTGGCACACCAACCCCGAGACCGGCCGGATCACGGCGTCCAACCCGTGCTCCGAATACATGTCGCTCGACAACTCGTCGTGCAACCTCGCTTCGCTGAACCTGCTGAAGTTCCTCAGGGACGACGACACCTTCGACGCCGAGCGGTTCGCCCAGGCGGTCGAGCTGATCATCACGGCGATGGACATCTCGATCTGCTTCGCGGACTTCCCGACCGAGGCGATCGGCGACACCACCCGCGACTACCGCCAGCTCGGCATCGGCTACGCCAACCTCGGCGCGCTGCTGATGGCGATGGGCCTCGGCTACGACAGCGACGGCGGCCGCGCGATGGCCGCTGCGGTCACGTCACTCATGACCGGCACCTCATACCGTCGTTCCGCAGAGCTCGCCGCGGTCGTCGGCCCCTACGCCGGCTACGCACGCAACGCCGACGCCCACAAGCGGGTGATGCGCAAGCACCAGGCCGCCAACGACACGGTCCGCACCATCAACTCGATCGACGGTGAGGTGCACAAGCTGGCGACCCGGGAGTGGGCCACCGTCCAGACCCTCGGCGACGCGAACGGCTTCCGCAACGCCCAGGCCTCGGTGCTCGCCCCCACCGGGACCATCGGCTTCATGATGGACTGCGACACCACCGGCATCGAGCCGGACTTCTCGCTGGTCAAGTTCAAGAAGCTGGTCGGCGGCGGCTCGATGCAGATCGTCAACCAGACCATCCCGCGGGCGCTCCGCAAGATGGGCTACCAGCCCGAGCAGGCCGAGGCGATCGTCGCCTTCATCGGCGAGCACGGCCACGTCATCGACGCCCCCGGCCTGCGCCAGGAGCACTACGACGTCTTCGACACCGCGATGGGTGCCCGCTCCCTCAAGCCGATGGGCCACGTCCGAATGATGGCGGCCTGCCAGCCGTTCCTCTCCGGCGCGATCTCCAAGACGGTCAACCTCCCCGAGTCCGCCACGGTCGAGGAGATCGAGGACGTCTTCCTCCAGTCGTGGAAGCTCGGCCTCAAGGCCACTGCCATCTACCGCGACAACTGCAAGGTCGGCCAGCCGCTCTCCGACGGCAAGTCCGAGTCCTCCAAGAAGGACCAGGGCATGGCCGCGGCCTCCCAGGCGGCCGACGCCGCCGTCGAGGTGATCGAGAAGGTCATCTACGCCCCGACCCGCAAGCGGCTCCCGAAGTCGCGCGACTCGCGCACCACGTCGTTCACGGTCGGCGGTGCCGAGGGCTACATGACCTCGGGCGCCCACGACGACGGCGAGCTCGGCGAGGTCTTCCTCAAGCTCGGCAAGCAGGGCTCCACCCTGGCCGGCGTGATGGACGCTTTCTCCATCGCGGTCAGCATCGGACTGCAGTACGGCGTGCCCCTCGAGACCTACGTCTCGAAGTTCACCAACCTCTCCTTCGAGCCCGCCGGCCTCACCGACGACGCCGACATCCGCATGTCGAAGTCGATCATGGACTACATCTTCCGCAGGCTGGCTCTGGACTACCTCGACTTCGAGACCCGCCAAGGCCTCGGCGTCTTCTCCGCCGACGAGCGCCAGCGCTACCTCGAGACGGGTTCATATGAGCCCCTCGAAGAGTTGGGCTCTCCGAGCGAGGTCATCGCCAACCCGACCCCGCGGGTCGAGCCTGTCGAGACCTCCGCAGCGGACGCCGTCACCGAAGTGGTCGACGCTGAGCTGATCGAGACCAAGGACACCCACGGCTCGGACCAGCGCGAGGTCCCGGCCGAGCCCGCAAAGGTCGCCCACACGAGCGCCGAGCTCCTCGAGCAGATCACCGGCACCGCGGTCGACAGCCCGCTCTGCATGACCTGCGGCACCAAGATGCGCCCCGCCGGCTCCTGCTACGTCTGTGAGGGCTGCGGCAGCACCTCGGGATGTAGCTGACCAGCGGGACGCTCGAAGAGAAACGAGACCGGGTTGGCGCTGTCGGACTTGGAGCCGTCGCCATGTGGACGCTGCCAAACTAGCGACCGTCGTGCTAAAGAGACTCGGTGAGCTGTGCGCTGTCGAGGCGGCGTCGAAGATACGACATCAGGCTCAGCGCATCGAGGCAGTCTTGGTGACTGATTACATCGAGTGATCGAATCGTCTCAAGTGGCTCGTGCGAGAGCGGGTTGCGAAACGCCTTCCAGATCGCGTTGGAGAGATCCCGCTGTCCGTTCTCAAGATTCTTGGCCGACTCACCTGAGATCGCTGGGTT
>JAWWPK010000308.1:0-3498 GCA_033854925.1 Nocardioidaceae bacterium
CGCAGCTCGCCAACGCCGTCGGCCTTGGCTGGATGCCGTCCCTCGACTCGAGCCGCGTCCCGCCGCTGCTACCTGCGGGCCGCAGCTGCCTCCAGGACCTGCAGAAGGCGGCGGGCGTGACCCCACAGGGCCCGGCCGACCGCGTCTACGCGTTCGGCGCCTGCGACACGGTCGGTCTGTACGACGCGGCGTTACGCGCAACCCATGGCAACCCGGACGTCGCTGGCGTGCTCGCCTCCGTCGCTGCCCTGCGGACCGGCTTCGCGGGTGCGACGTCCTACGGCGAGCGCACCGACTACAGCGCCGGCCGTCGTACCGGCCCGGCGCAGGGCCGCATCTTCGCCTGGTCCACCGCATGCACCTGCTTCGACTACACCGGCTCGCCCGTGAGCCTGACCAACTGACAGGGAGATCTGGGATGTCGCTCGACCCGCAGCACTGGCAGGACCGGCTCACTGCTCTCGCCGACAAGCACGGCGTCGTCGGCGCATCGCTCGCCATCGCGTACGGCGACGAGGATGTGACCGCAGCCACCGGTGTGCTCAACATCCGCACGGGTCAGCCCGCGACGACGGACAGCGTCTTCCAGATCGGCAGCATCACCAAGGTCTGGACCGCGACCCTGGTGATGCAGCTCGTCGACGAAGCCCTGCTCGACCTCGACCGGCCGCTTGTGACGTACCTGCCGGAGTTCAAGGTCGCGGATCATGACCTCACCCAGCAGGTCACGACGAGGCAGCTGCTGGCGCACACCAGCGGGGTGGTCGGGGACTTCTTCCCGGAGACCGGTCGCGGCGACGACTGCCTGGAGAAGTTCGTTGCGCTGATGGCCGACCTGCCGGCGAGCCACCCGCTTGGCGCGACGATGAGCTACTGCAACGCCGGCTACGTCGTACTGGGTCGGCTCGTCGAGGTGCTGCGCGAGGCGACCTGGGACCGGATCATGCGCGAGCGGATCTTCCAGCCACTCGGGCTCGAGGCCGCCGGCACCATGCCCGAGGAGGCACTGCTCTGGGGCGCTGCGACCGGCCACCTCGTCCCGCCCGGCGCTCCGGAGCCGATCGTCGCACCCCAGTGGGGGCTGTCCCGCAACGCCGGCCCCGCCGGACTTATCCACGCGCGGGCGCGCGACCTGTTGGCCTTCGCGCGCATGCACCTCGCCGACGGGGTGGCGCCGGACGGGACCCGCATCCTGTCCGCGGACTCCGCACGCGCGATGCGGGTTCCGCAGGTAGAGGTCCCGGACCGTTGGACGTTCGGTGGGCACTGGGGCCTGGGCTGGATCCTGCCGAACTGGGACGGCCGTGCGCTGTTCGCGCACGACGGCAGCACCATCGGGCAGGGCGCCTTCTTGCGGGTGCTTCCCGGAGACACCGATCTCACCGTCGCGCTGCTGACCAACGGCGGCGAGTCGCGTGACGTGTACCAGGACCTGTTCGGCGAGGTCTTCGAGCAGCTCGCCGGCGTCAGCATCCCCGCAAGGGTCGAGCCCGCCTCCAACCCGCCGTCGTTCGACCCGTCGAAGTACGTCGGTCGCTACGAGCGGGAGTCGATGGCACACGAGGTGGTCCAGCGTGGCAACGACCTCGTGATCGTCAACCTCCCGAGCGGGATCCTCGCGACGGCCATGGGCACCGACCGCTTCGAAGGTCCACTCATCCCGTACGAGACCGACGTTTTCCTCTCGTCGATGCCGTCCGTGTCGGGCTACCTGCCGGCGGTGTTCTACGACTCCGCCGACGGCTCGCGATACCTGCACCTCGCCGGGCGGGCGGCCGCGAAGGTCTGACGGCTCGGGGTCAGCCGTGCCCGCGGCGCAGCGGCAGGGGCGAGTCGGCATCGGGGAGCGAGCGGGCGATGACCATCCGCTGGATCTGCGAGGTGCCTTCGTAGATGTCGAAGACCTTGGCGTCGCGGTACCACTTCTCGACGGGGTGGTCGTCGAGGTAGCCGTGGCCGCCGAGGATCTGCACGGCCTTCTCGGTGACCCGCGTCGCCACCTCGGACGCCTTCAGCTTGGACATCGACCCTTCGGCCGACTGGTAGTCGCGGTCGGTCGCTCCCATCCATGCCGCTCGCCAGGCGAGCAGCCGGGCGGCGTCGATCTCGAGGGCCATGTCGGCGAGGAGCTCCGCGACGGGTGGATGATCTATGATCGGTACGCCGAAGGTGCGCCGCTCGCAGGCGTACTCCAACGCGTACTCGTATGCCGCTCTGGCGACACCGATCGCCTGCGCAGCGACGACGGGCCGTGACCGCTCCAGCGCCTTGAGGGTGCTGGAGCCGGCGCTCGGCGCGTCGCCGCGGGCAGCCGCCAGCTTCTCGTCGAGCTTGTCCTGCCCGCCGAGCAGGTGCTCGGCGGGTATCCGGCAGTCCTCGAGCCGTAACTCGCCTGTGTAGGCGGCCCGCAGCCCGAGCTTGCTGAGCCGCCGGATCGGCACGAGTCCTGGCGTGCCCTTGGGGACGACGAAGGACGCCTGCCCGTGGTGGCCGAGGTCAGGGTCGACGGTCGCGACGACGACATGGACGTCGGCGATCCCGCCGTTGCCGATGAACATCTTGTGGCCGTCCAGAACCCAGTCGGAGCCGTCGCGGCGCGCGGTCGTCTGCAGTGAGGCGACGTCGGAACCGGCGTCGGGCTCGGTGACCGCGAGGGCACCCAGCTTGATGTCTCCGGGGCTGCCGAAGCACTCCGGACCCCACTGGATCAGCTGCTCGGGCGTGCCCGCGGACGAGAGACCGGCCAGGGCCAAGCCGGAGACGGTCAGCTGGAGCGCGATCCCGGCGCACCCCCAGAACAGCTCCTCGCTCGCGAGCAACCAGTGCAGACCGGTCGGGTCCTCACGCCCTGCGGCCCAGAAGTCCAGGCTGTAGAGGCGCGCTTCGCCGCCTCTTCCAGCACGTCCATCGGGGTCGACTCCGCCCGGTCGTGCTCGGCCGCCACGGGCCGGATCACTTCGTCGGCGAAGGCATGCCACTCTTGGACGCTCTTCTGCTGGTCCTCCGTCAAGCTCAGATCGAGCAAGGGATCTCCCATGGCCGGTCGTAGTAGGTGCCTGATGGTCATGCCACACCAGTGCCGGGTCGACACCTGGAGGTGCACTGCATGCGTTACGGCATGACCATCCCGCTCACGGGCGTTCCGCTCCACGCCCAGCGCGACTACGTGCGCATGCTCGAAGACGTCGGCTACACAGACCTCTGGACAGCGGAGACCGACGGAGCTGACGGGCTGTCGCCGCTGATCCTGGCCAGCCAGTGGACCGTGGAGGCCCGGCTGGGGGTGGCCATCCTGCCGGTCTACACGCGTGGCCCGGCGCTGCTGGCGCAGTCCATCGCCGCGGTGTGCTCCGCAGCGCCTGGACGTGTGGTCATCGGGCTTGGCAGCTCCAGCGACGTGATCGTGCAGCGCTGGAACGGCATTGCCTTCGAGACGCCGTACCAGCGGGTGAGGGACACCGTCACGTTCCTGCGCGACGCCCTGGCGGGCGAGCGGAT
>JAWWPK010000309.1:0-7299 GCA_033854925.1 Nocardioidaceae bacterium
GCCGGCCCCGGCGCGACCATCGGCCCGGCCCTGGCGTTCGGGTACCTCGCCGCGCTCGACATCGCTGCCTCGGCCTCGTCGGTCGAGCCTGTCGAGACCAAGGAGACCGCCTGATGCCGATCGACCCGGAGGCAGCGATCGGCGCCCCCGTCGGCGAGGTGTCGTTCTCGTGGTCATCGAGCGACGTCCTGCTCTACCACCTGGCCATCGGCGCCGGCTCCCGGCCGGGCGACAACGTGAACCCCGGCGCGCTCCGCTGGACGACGGAGGGGGCGGGCCTCCAGGTGCTGCCGACGTTCGGCGTGGTGGCGCCGACGTTCCACATGACCGACCCGCCGCCGCTCGACCTGCCGGGCTGCGACATCAACCTGTCCCAGGTCGTGCACGGCTCGCAGTCCATCGCCGTGCACGCGCCGCTGCCGACATCCGGCTCGGCGACGGTGCGCACGACACTCACTGACGTGTGGGACAAGGGCAAGGCCGCGGTGATCTGGCAGGAAGGAGTCGCAACGTCCGACTCCGGTGAGGAGCTCTGGACCACCCGGTCGTCGATCTTCGTGCGCGGCGAGGGCGGCTGGGGCGGCGACCGCGGTACGTCGGTGCCCGTCGAGCTTCCCAACCGCGCGCCGGACGCCGAGACGACGTACGCCATCTCCCCCCAGCAGGCGCTGCTCTACCGGCTCTGCGGTGACCGCAACCCGCTCCACTCCGACCCCGACTTCGCCAGGACGGCCGGCTTCCCGGCGCCGATCCTGCACGGGCTCTGCTCCTACGGAATCGTCCTGCGCGAGCTGACCACCGCGCTGCTCGGCGGCGACGCGACCAGGGTGGGCGGCTTCGCGGTGAAGTTCACCGGCGTGGTCTACCCCGGCGAGACGCTGCGGGTCCGGGGCTGGCGTGCGGACGGCCGGATCGTCGGCGAGGCCATCGTGGCCGGTGGCCAACGGGACGGCGCGCCGGTCCTCGGCGACGTGGTGCTGCCCCTCAGCTGACGAAGGGCTCCACGAGCTCGACGAACCTCTCGGGGTCGTCGACCCACGGGAAGTGACCGGCACCCTCCTGCACGACCAGCTCCGCATGCGGGAACAGCGCCGCCACCTCGGCCATCACCTTCGGCGGGTTGCCGACGTCGGACCCGCCAGCCAGCACCAGGACCGGCACGGACAGCCTCGCCAGCGCGGTGCGCGTGGCCTCGGGGTCGAAGGCACCCTCGGCGCCGTACGCCATGGCCGCCTCGACGCGGCGCGCGTTCATCCAGGCGTCGTAGGCGCGGACGTCGTCGTCCCACCGGCCGTACATGAACGGCGAGACGCCCACCTCGTCGGCCTCGTCCTCCGAGCCGGCCTGCACGCGGGCCAGCGCGGCCGCCGCCTCGGCGTACCAGGGCTCACCGGAGCGCGCCCTCGCGATCTCCGACCTGGCCTGGTCGGGGATGTCGATTCCGATGCCGCGAGTGCTTGGGGTGACCAGGAGCAGCCGGCCGACGCACTCCGGATGCCGCTCGATGTAGCGGTAGGCGAGGTTGGCGCCGGCGGAGTGAGCGAGCAGGTCGATCCGGTCGAGGCCGAGGTGGCGGCGTACCGCCTCGACGTCGGCGACCTGCCGGTCGCAGCGGTACGACGCGGGGTTGGCCGGGATGCCCGAGGCGCCGGTCCCCCGCAGGTCGAGTCGCGCGAACGCCCGGTGCCCGGCGAGCCCGCCGAGGTCGCGGAAGTAGCCGGAGTCGAGCATCGGCCCGCCCGGCAGGCAGAGCAGCGGCGCGCCGGAGCCGTGGACGTGGACCGCGAGACGGGTGCCGTCGTCAGCGGTGGCGTGGGTGGTGCGGGTGAGCTCCATGGAGGCGTCTCTCGTCCGGCTGCGCGGTGGCAGCGTTGATGACAGCGGAAATGGGAACTCACCCCCTCGGGTCGTCGTGACGCCGCGACTGTACAGCCGCCAGGAGGGGCACCACGGCTTCGGGGGCGGGCATCGCCGCGATCTCGGCGGCCACCCGCTGTGCTCCCAGCCGGAGGTCGGGGTCCGACAACAGCCGCTCGACCGCGGTCCGGACGGCGTCGGGCGTCACCTCCGCGGGTGCGAGCGCCATCGACACCCCGGCCCGGCCTCCCCCGTCGGCATTGCGGAACTGGTCCGCGGCCTGCGGCAGGCAGAGCTGCGGCACGCCCCGGGCCAGCGCGCCCAGGAAGGTGCCCGAGCCGCCGTGGGAGACCACTGCCGTGCACCGGCCCAGCACCTCGGTCTGGTCGACCCACGACTCCACCTGGACGTTCCCGGGCTGCTCCCCCAGCACCGCGGCGTCGGTCTGTGGCCCCAGCGCCACCAGCACGCGGACCGGTAGCGCCGCCACGCCGGTGACGACGTCCCGCAGCAGCTCGGGCCGCTGCTGCACGGTGCCCATGGTCACGTAGACGAGCGGCTCCCCCGTCGTACCGGACGTGGGCGTCGTGTCCACGACGGGCCGCAGCGGCTGGATGTGCTCGATGTGCTCCGTGGACATGGCCTGCACCGAGGTCGGACAGATGTCGAGGTAGCCCGACCGGAAGCAGCCGGCGTACGGCGGCACCTCGAGGCCGTGCGACTGCCACAGGCCGGCCAGCCGCTCGCCGGACTCGATGAGCGGGCCGACCGGCACGGCTCCTCCGAAGGCATGGGTGACGCTCGGTATCCCGCACGCCGCCCCCACCAGCGGCGCGGCCAGCTCCGCGTTCTCGTGGACGAGCAGGTCGGGCTCCCAGCGGCGGGCGATGCCCATCAGGTCCGCGACCATGGGCGGGGTCAACGCCGCACCGAACATCCGAGGGAAGACGAACGCACCGCGTGCGGCCGGTTCCACCGAGTCGCCAAGGGTCCGCAGCTCGCGCCTGATCCCCGCCTCCTCGGGTCCGCTCGCACCCGAGGCGACCGCGTCGATGCCGGCCGCGGTCACCAACGGCATCGACTGGGCGGCCGTGGCCCAGAGGACCTCGTGCCCGCCCGCCCGGAAGGCGTTCGCGAGCGGGAACATGGGGATGACGTGGCCGAACCCGGACGTCGAGGAGAACAGCACGCGCATGGGTCACAGTCGCACGTCGACGCTGCCGGCGTCAGGCGGGCTTGCGCCCGACGACGTAGAGCCGCTCGCTGATCTCGCCACGGGCGGGGTTGGCGCCACGGTGGTACCACTCGACGTCGGTCATCCCCGCGTCCTGGACCAGGCTCACCACCTCGGCCAGGTCGTGCAGCACGAAGTCCAGGTCGACCGATGCGTCGAACCACTCGTCGAGATGGCGGATCCTGTCCCCCGTGTGCAGGCCGAGGACCAGCCAGCCGCCGGGAAGCAGCGGTCGAGCGAGCGCGGCGATGGCGTCCGGCAGCTCGGAGGATGCCAGGTGGATGAGGGAGTACCACGCGAGGACGGCAGTCCAGCCCGCGCCGGAGGTCGGCCGCATCAGCCGGCGCAGGTCGCCGACCTGGTAGTCGCCGTCCGGGAAGCGTCGCCGGGCCTCGGCGACCATGCCTGGCGAGAGGTCGACCCCGGTCGCGTCGGCGCCCGCGTTGGCCAGGTAGGCCGTCACGTGTCCCGGGCCGCAGCCCGCCTCCACCACTGGTGCGCCGTCGGCATGCGCCGCGACGCGGTCGAGCAACCAGCGCTCGAACGGCTGGCCGGTCAGCTCGTCGGCCAGGTGGTCGGCGTACCCGGTGGCGACCGCGTCGTACGACGCACGCACCCGCTCGTCGCGGGCCGCACCGCCGGCGGCCAGCACCGACTCGCGGTCGACGTGCGGCGCGGCCTCGGCGACCACGTCGTCCGCGACCGGGACGTCACCCAGCAGGTGCACCCAGCGGTTGTCGTGCTGGCCGCGCAGGCGGGGCAGCTCGCGGACCAGCGGCTCGGGCCGGGCGGCCAGGTCGGCGAGGACGACCTCGACCTCGCCACGGTCGGCGAATGGGTGCAGTCGGTCGGTGCGGGTCCTGAGCTCGCCGGGCGCCTGCGCACCACGCAGCAGCAGCACCGTCACCAGCGCCTTCTCGGCGTCGTTCAGCTCGAGCACCTCGGAGAGCAGCTGGTGGTACTTCAGGGTGCGCCGGCCCCGGTCCGCCCACACCACCCGCACCAGCTGCCGGTCCTTGAGCCCGCGCAGCGTCGCCTCGACGGTCGGCTCGTCGTAGTCGACGATCGGGTCGCGGCTGCTGGACTGGTTGCAGCCGACGCGGACGGCGGAGAGCGACATCGGGTAGCTCGCCGGGACCGTCACCTGCTTCTCGAGGAGCACCCCCAGGATGCGCTGCTCCTCGGCCTCGAGCTCAGGGAGGACCACGCCCCGAGCCTAGATGTAGAGGACAACACCGACCGAGACGCGTCGACTCCGTGTCGATCCGTTCCTCCGGGGTCTGAGGAACGGCCGGATCTCTGCGGCTCGGCCGGCGTTGCGGTGGGGGGCCAGTTGGCTAGTGGGTCCTTCCGGAGGGTTCGGGTACGACGGTCAGGCGGCCAGGCGGGTGCGGGCCCGGCCCGAGACGAGTCCGGCCGTGGTGGCGGGCTCGAGGGTGCGGTCCAGGCCGCGCTCGAGCTTGCGGGTGGCGCGGGCGCGACGCCACTCGGTGAACAGGGTCCTGAGCACTCGCAGTCCGTCGGAGACGGCATCGAGGTTCGACTCACCGAACATCCGCAGCTTCTCCATGGAAGGCACTTCGGTGATCGCGACGCCCGATGCGGCGAAGCGGCAGTTGATCACGGTCTCGATCTCGAACCCGTCGCCCCACACCATCAGCTCCCCCGCAGGTGCCGGCAGCGCGTGGTCGGGCAGGTCCAGCAACGGCAGCAGGTCCGCCCAGAACGCGTTGTAGCCGTAGCAGAGGTCGGTGTAGCGGGTCTTGAACGCGACGTTGAAGAGCAGGTTCAGGAACCTGTTGCCCAGGTGCCGCACCGGCGTGATGTCCGACGACCCACCACCGGCGGCGTAGCGCGTCCCCTTGGCGAAGTCCGCACCCGCCTTCAGCGCCTCCACGAACCGGGTGATCTCGGCCGGGTCGGCCGAACCGTCCGCGTCGAACATCACCACGATGTCACCGGTCACCCGCGCGAAGCCCGCGGCCAGGGCGTTGCCCTTCCCGGTGCGCGACTGAACGACCGGGATGATCTCCGGCATCGCCCGCTGGGCGGCCCGGACGGTGCCGTCGACCGAGCCCCCGTCGACCAGGATCACCTCGTGCACGTCCGGCAGCTGAGGCAGTACGGCGGAGAGGTTGAGCGCCTCGTTGAGTGCCGGGATCACGATGCTGATGCGCGGTGCGACGGTGTTGCGTCGCCCGGCGTCGCCGGCTCCCCCTTGGTAGCTGTCCATCTCGAGCCCCACCCCTTTGGTTGCCCGCCCCCCGGTGGGCTCACTGCTTCGACTCGGGAAACGGTACGCCGATCGAAAGCCGAACACGGTGGGGTAACTTTCGACTGTTTCCGCTGGTCAGAGACGTGCAAGCGGGCCGTTTCGTCGTCCAGGGCTTTTATTTCGTTGGCCGATCGTGGAGAAAAGCGGGCGACTGTAACTCACTGTTGCCCCGACTGTGGGAGTGTCGCGCGAACTCAGCCCTTTCGACCGACCGAGTGGTCTGGACAAACCCCTCGGGGTATTCGGCTCGGCCCGGCGGGATCGGCCCCCTGGTCGCACCCATACCCTCCACCCATGGGCGTTCTTGACGACTGGGTCCTCGGCGAGCACACCGCGAGCGGGGTGACCCACCCGACGTACCGCAAGGGCACCGGACCCGGGGTCATCGTGATCTCCGAGATCCCCGGGATCACCGAGGACGTGATCGCCTTCTCCGAGGAGGTGGTCGGTCTGGGCTGCACCGTGGTGATGCCGCACCTGTTCGGGAAGGTGGTGAGCTCCGACTCGCCGATGGCCGCGATGAGCTCGCTGCGACAGGCCTGCGTCAACCGCGAGTTCAACAAGCTGCGGCTGCACCAGACCTCTCCCATCGCGGACTGGCTCCGCTCGCTGGCCCGGGAGCTGCACGCCGAGCTGGGCGGCCCGGGGGTGGGCGCGCTCGGCATGTGCTTCACCGGTGGCTTCGCGCTGGCCATGATGGTCGACGACTCGGTTGCCGCCCCGGTGCTCGCGCAGCCGTCGCTGCCGTTCCCGGTCGGCAAGGCCCGCGCCGCAGACCTGAACCTCTCCCCGGCGGACCTCGCGAAGGTCAAGGAGCGCGCCGCCGCCGGCTGCCAGGTCCTGGGACTGCGCTACGCCGACGACATGGCCACGGGCACCCGCTTCGACACCCTGACCAAGGAGATCGGCGACGCGTTCCTCCGCGTCGAGTTCCCCGGTCGAAAGCACTCGACGCTGACCGCGCACCGCCAGCAGGAGGGCGTCGACCGCGTGCTCGCGTTCTTCCGGGAGAAGCTCCTCGTCAGCTGAGCTCGATCCGGTCGATCCAGCCGCCGACCTCGGTGACGTCGTACGCCGGTGAAGGGCCGACCACCAGCTCCGGCAGCGGCCCGTCCGGCCGCGCCGTGAACTGCGCGCGCAGCGTCTTGTCGCCGGCCCGGACCGGATCACCAGCGGCGCGGGTGGCGTACTCGTCCGGCAGGTCCGCGCCGCGTTCGAACAGGTACCACGACCGCTGCATCACGTCCGTCGACACCGCCAGCGGCCGTTGCACGCGCCACGCGGCCGCCAGCTGCCTGGCGTCGTAGGGCGGGTCGAGCAGGAGCGTCCCCCACTCGTCCATCCGGGCTCCGGCAGGAACGGCGCCCGGGTCGAGGACCGGGTGGTCGACGAGACCGGCCAGGTAGGCGTCCAGGGCGGGGTTGGCGGGCGGCGGATTGCTCACGGGGAGATTCTGCCAGCCATCGATGGTTGAGGAGCCTGCGCAGCAAGCGTCTCGAAACCGCCCGAGCCGGTGCTGGACCCGCTCGGACCATGCTCAGGCGCTGAGGACCAGCCCGCTGGTCGGGACGCCGGTGCCGGCGGTGACGAGGACGTGCGGGACGTCGGGGAGCTGGTTGACCGACGTGCCGCGGAGCTGGCGGACCGCCTCGGCGATGCCGTTCATGCCATGGATGTAGGCCTCGCCGAGCTGGCCCCCGTGGGTGTTCAGCGGCAGCCGGCCGCCGACCTCGATCGCGCCGCCGGCGATGAAGTCCCTGGCCTCGCCGCGATCGCAGAAGCCGAGCTCCTCGAGCTGCATCAGGACGTACGGGGTGAAGTGGTCGTAGAGGATCGCCATCGGCATGTCGTCGGGCGCGAGCATCGACTGGCGCCAGAGCTCGCGGCCCACCACGCCCATCTCCGGGATCCCGATGTCGTCGCGGTAGTAGGA
>JAWWPK010000310.1:0-8099 GCA_033854925.1 Nocardioidaceae bacterium
GGTCGGTTCCCGTGGAAAGGCTGCACGAGTCCATCGACGGCGAGTGGTCCTTCATCCAGACCCTGCGCCACCTCTGCTTCGCCAGCGACGCGTGGGTCGGTCGGATGGTGCTGGGCAGCCCCTCACCATGGCATCCGCTCGACCTGCCGTGGGACGAGGCGCCCGGGTGGGAAGGCATCCCGTGGGACCGGGAGGCCCGGCCCGGCCTCGACGAGGTGATGGCGGTCCGGGCCGAGCGGCAGGCCATGGTCCGTGCGGTGCTCGACGGGCTGACGGAGGAGCAGCTCGCGAGCACCGTGACCATGACCGAGCCGGGCTGGCCGCAGCTCGAGAAGTTCCCGCTGAACCAGTGCCTGCGCATCGTCCTCAACGAGGAGTGGGAGCACCGGTCGTACGCCGAGCGGGACCTGGCCGCACTCGAGACCGCGTGATCAGACCGGCAGCAGGACCCGGAACGTCGACCCCTTGCCGGGCTCGGAGCGGACCTCGAGCGAGCCGCCGTGCTGCTCGACGATCTTGTGCGCGATCGAGAGGCCGAGGCCGCTGCCCGGGATCGCGTGGTGTTGGGCCAGCGAGGAGCGGAAGAACCGGTCGAAGAGCCGCTGCTGCTCGTTCGCGGGTACGCCGATGCCGGTGTCCACCACCTCGAGGACGGCCCGACCGGGCGACGTGCTGAGCGCGACCGAGACGTGGCCGCCGTCGGGGGTGAACTTCACCGCGTTGTCGGTGAGGTTGATGACGACGCGCTCGAGCATCTCGCGGTCGCCAATGACCGGGACCGGTGACGACGGCAGGTCGACGGTGAGCTCGACGCCACGGCGCGACACCGTGGGCGAGAGGACCGCTAGGGCTGCCGCGACCACCTGGGCGAGGTCGACCTCCTTCGCCTCGGGGGACCCGGTGTCGGCCTGCATCTTCGAGAGCATGAGCAGCTCCGAGATCAGGGTGAGCAACCGGTTGGAGTTCCGGCTCACCCTGGCCACGGCGTCCTGCTGGCCCGAGGAGAGAGAGCCGAGCGCGCCCTGCTCGAGCAGCTCGGTGTAGCCCAGGATCGAGGTGATCGGCGTCCGGAGCTCGTGGCTCACGCTGGACACGAAGGCGTCCTTGACGCGGTCCACCTCGCGCAGCTGCTCCAGCGCCTGCCGCTCGGTCTCCAGTGCCTCGACCAGCCGCGCCTCGGCCCGCACCCGCTCGGTGATGTCCTCGGAGGTGCTCACGTAGCCGATCACCGCGCCGCGGTCGTCCATGACCCGGTTGAGCGACATCCAGTGCCGGCGTTCCTCGCCGTCCTTGCGCACGAAGCCCATCTCGGTCGGCCCGCCACCTATCAGGGTCTGGGCCACGGTCGAGAAGTCGTTGTGCACGCCGAGCTCCGCGGACTTCTCGGCCACGCCGCGGGCGGAGTGCAGCATCCGCGTGTTCAGGCCGAGCACCTCATCGGCGTCGTACCCGAGCAGCCGTTGCGCCCCCGGGTTGAACAGCGTGATCCGGCCCTCGAGGTCGGCACCGATGATCGCGACGCTGTCGATGCCGTCCACGACGTTGCGCATGCGGTCGCGTTCCGCGACCAGGTGGCGGGCGTTCTCGTGCTGCTCGCCGACCGTCAGCCGCAGCGCGAGCACGACCAGCGCGCAGACGGCGGCGAAGGTCGCCAGCATGATCCCCTGCAGGTCCACGGGTACGTCGAAGCGCTGGTCGGGCCGCGCGAAGGGACCGTGGCCGTAGGTGGTGATCGGAAGCGAGATGCTCACCGCGACCGCCATCTGGGCCAGCGACTCGTAGGTGCCGTTGCGCAGTGCGCCCCAGGCCAGCACGGGCAGGACCAGCAGCACCAGGAACGGGAAGTCCGTGGGCACGAACACCGCCACGGTCACGGCGAGCAGCACCGCCCACTGCGCCAACCGCTCGACCGGGCCGGCGACCGGCGGATGGTTGCGGAAGCGGCAGAAGAACGGCAGCAGCGTCAGCTGCGCAGCCAGGCTCGAGCTCCCGGTGGTGAGCGCCAGCAGGAGCGGGGAGCCCCAGCCGGTCACCACGCTGGTCAGGATCGACGCGGCCGCCACCGTGAGCGCGCCGGCGGTCACGGCAACAAGGAACCTGGCCAGGTCCACCACGGTCTCCAGCGACGCGCGCTCACGGCGGCCGAGGCAGCCGATCCGCCACGTCACCCAGACCTCGGCCGCGAGCCCGACGCCGAGCCCGACGGCAACCGCGGGCGGGCGGCCGCCCACCCAGATCGTCGCGGTGGCGACCAGCGCGAGCAGCGGCACCCACAGCCGGGTCGCCGGCCGCGGCGAGACCATCAGCGTCGCGGTCGCCAGCGCGACCGGCCAGATGCCGATGCCTCGACCGCCCTCGGGGGCGGCGGTGACAGCAATGACGCCGAACGACGTCATCAGGAAGAGCAGGCCGAGAACGACAGCCGCGCGCGGTGGCGTGGACACCCCTACCTCTTGTTCGTCTGGCGTGCCCCCACACCACCGCCGTTGCGGACAGTTCCTATCCCCAACGCAGGACGATAGGCCACAAGTCCCGCCCGCGCGGTGGATCGCCCGGGGTGTCGGTCACCGTTCGGAACCCTCAAAGGGCTGGCCCTCTCCGACCAGCCCGTCGATCGACTCCCGGATCAGGTCCGCGTGTCCGGTGTGCCGCGCGTACTCCTCGATCATGTCGACCAGCATCCGGCGCAGGTTGGGAGGCTCGGTCCAGTCGGTCCACCTCACCCGCGCGTCAGGCCCGCCCTCGGTGAGGAACGCCGCGACCGCCGCTCGCGACCGGCCGGCGGCCGCCTCCCACAGCGCCCGCAGCTCCTCCGGGGAGTCCTCGGCCGCCGACCTCCACTCCCAGTCGGGATCGGCATCGAAGTCGACGTCGGCCCACGGCGCGGGCAGGTGCTCACCGAGGCCGAGGGAGAAGTAGTAGTCCTCGACCAGAGCGACGTGCTTCACCAGACCTGCGAGCGTGACGGTCGACGGGCCTAAGGTGCGCCGCATCTCCGCGGCGGAGAGGCCGAAGCACTTCCAGGCGAAAGTGCGGCGGTTGCGGTCGAGGGCACCGAGCAAGGTGGCGACCTCGGAGCCGGCCACCGGCAGGTCGACCTGTCCCTGAACGTCAGCAGATGTGCTCATGTGGCCACGATAGGAATCATTCCGGACGTTTGACTTCCGGTACGTCGGTTAGCGTGCAGCCATGCCCGATCTGCTCGACATGGAGGACACCAGCCCGACCGCCCGGGCGCTGCTGGCCCTCGAGCTGGTCCAGGGCAGCCCCGGCATCACCGCCGAACGGCTCGGTCACCGGCTCGGCGTCTCGGAGCGGGCGGCCCGGCGCTACGTCGCGATCCTGCGTGAGGCCGGCGTGCCGATCGAGTCGGTCCGCGGCCCGTACGGCGGCTATCGGGTCGGGCGCGGGCTGCGGCTGCCGCCACTGATGTTCACGGCGACCGAGGCGCTCGGGCTCGTCATGGCGGTGCTGGAGGCGCACGGCCGGACGCACGGCGACGACCCGGTGGCCAGCGCGGTCGGGAAGATGGTCCGGGTCCTGCCCGAGAACATCGCGCGACCGCTCGAGGCGCTGCGCCACGTGGCTGCTCGGCGTACGGACCCCGACCCGCCGCACCCCGAGACCACCGCCACCCTGGTCCGGGCCAGCGCCGACCAGCTCCGGGTCAGGATCGGCTACGCGCTGGGCCCGCACCGCGAGCGCACGCTGCAGGTGGATCCGTGGGCGGTGGTGGTGCGACATGGCCGGTGGTACGTCCTCGGGTGGTCGCACGCCGCGGACGCGCGGCGGATGTACCGCATCGACCGGGTCCGCTCCGTCGAGGTGCTCACCGAGGGGTTCACGCCCCCCGAGGGCCTCGATCCCTTCCGCGCCCTCGAGGAGCAGATGTCCCAGGGCTGGCCGCATGCCGTCGAGGTCGAGATCGACGCCCCGCTGGACGACGTGCGGCACTGGCTGCGGCGCAGCCTCGGCCGGACCGAGGCGATCGACGAGCACCGCACCCGGCTGCTGGGCAGCACCGAGAACCTGTACTGGTACGCCACCGAGATCGCCGAGCTGCCCGTTCCCTACAAGGTTGTCGGCGGCCCGGAGATCCGGGGGGCCGTGCGCAACCTGGCACAGCGGCTAGCCGACTCCGTCTCCTAGTGCCTAGCCCTGCCGAACGCCGAACTCGTTGCCGTCGGGATCGGCCAGCTCGACGCCCCCGTCGCGCTCGCCGAGACGGGTCGCGCCGAGGGTGACCAGCCGGTCCACCTCTGCCGCGACATCGCGCGAGGTGAGGTCGAACCGCTGCCGGTTCCTCCCGCGCTTGGGAGCCACGGGCGGACCGCCCCACGCGACCTTGGTGCCGCCGCGCGGTGACTGGATCGCCGTCTCTCCGTCCTCGTCCCAGACCAGGGGCCAGTCCAGTGCCTCGGCCCAGAACAGCCCCACCTCCCGGGTGCCGTCGCAGGCGAGCTCGCCGAGGAAGCCGCAGTCGGCCAGGAAGCTGTTGCCGGCCTCGATCACGCACAGCGGGTTGCCCTCGGGATCGGCCAGCACGACGTGCTCCTCCTCCGGGAGCTGACCGACGTCGAGGTGGGTGGCGCCGAGCTCGAGGGCCGTCGCCACGGTGCGCGTCTGGTCTTCGGAGGTGGTGCTGGTGAGGTGGAGGTGCACCCGGTCGGGTCCGGCCTGCTCGCTGTCCGCCGCGACGAACCGGAGGCCCACCTGCGTGTCGTCACCCGGCAGCAGGGCGCCGCTGGGCTCCCGGACCACCTTGCGACCGAGAAGGGCTGCCCAGAACTCCGCCAGCCGAGCGGGGTCGTGCGCGTCGAAGGTCAGGGTCAGCAGTCCTGAGGGCATCCCGGCAGGCTAGACGCGACCCAGGAACTCCAGCACCCGCTTTTGCAGCAGCGCCGTCGCCTCGGCGTCGTACGACGCGAGTGAGGAGTCCGAGAACAGGTGCGCGTTGCCCGGGTAGGTGAACAGCTCGGCGTCGTTGACCTGCTCGACGAGCTGACGGGCGGCGTCGAGGTCGCCCTCGTGGGCGAAGAACTCGTCGTCGTCCATGCCGTGGATCTGGACGGGCACGCCGTCGGGCCACGGGCCGAACGCCCACTCGCCCGTCAGGGGGATGCAGGACTCGAAGAGCAGCGCGCCGGTGGCGCCGGGCCGGGTCTGGGCGAGCCGCTGGGCCTGAGCCGCACCCATCGAGAAGCCGCCGTAGACGAGGCCCTCGGGCAGGCCGGCAGCCACCTCGTCGGCCATGGCGTCGAAGTCCGGCGCATCGTCGCCCTGCGAGTACGCAGCGCCCGCCTGGATCGAGTCGAAGGTGCGCCCGCCATAGAGATCCGGTGTGTGCACCGTGTGCCCGGCCGCCCGCAGCTCGTCGGCGAACGCGACGACGCCGGGGGTCAGGCCCTGGATGTGGTGGAAGAGGAGTACGTCAGCCATGGAGACGACGTTAGGTCGGGTTCCGGACGGTCCACGACCGCATCCGGATCCGGCGGCATGGGTACGTTCGAGGACATGGCCGTCCGCGCTCTCCCGCCGTTCCGTGCCGACCACGTCGGGAGCCTGCTCCGGCCGCCCGACCTGCTCGATGCCCGGGCTCGACACCGGGCCGGCGAGCTCGACGCCGACGGGCTCAGGGCCGTCGAGGACGCCGCGATCCGCGACGTCGTCGCGCTGCAGCGCGACGCCGGTGTGCGGACGGCGACCGACGGCGAGTTCCGGCGTACGTCGTGGCACATGGACTTCATCTACCAGCTCGAGGGTGTCGACCCGACCGACCAGAAGCTAGCCGTGCACTTCCACAACAAGAGCGGCGACCTCGACTTCGAGTCCGCCGCACTGAGCGTCCACGACCGGGTCGGCCTCGGGCACACGATCTTCGGCGACGCGTTCGAGTTCCTTCAGACCGTGGTCGCCGGCGAACAGGTGCCGAAGCTGACCATCCCGTCGCCCAACATGGTCCACTACCGCGGCGGCCGGGCTGCGATCGACGAGTCGGTCTACCCGGACCTCGAGCCGTTCTGGGCCGACCTCGCCGCGGCGTACGCGGAGCAGGTGCGGCGGGTGGCCGACCTCGGGTGCACTTATCTCCAGCTCGACGACACCAGCCTCGCCTACCTCAACGACCCCGAGCAGCGGGCGCTGGTCGCCTCGCAGGGCGGCGATCCCGACCACCTGCACGAGCAGTACGTGAAGAACGTCAACGCCGCCATCGCCGGCCGCCCCGACAGCCTGCGGGTGACCACACACATGTGCCGCGGGAACTTCCGCTCGTCATGGGCGGCGGAGGGCGGCTACGACTTCGTCGCCGAGGTGCTGTTCAGTCAGCTCGACGTGGACGGTTTCTTCCTCGAGTACGACGACGAGCGGTCCGGCGGGTTCGAGCCGCTGCGGTTCGTGCCGGAGGGCAAGCAGGTGGTGCTCGGGCTGGTCACGACGAAGAGCGGAGAGCTCGAGGACAAGGACGTGCTGAAGCGGCGCATCGACGAGGCGTCGAAGTACGTGCCGCTGGAGCAGCTCTGCCTCTCGCCACAGTGCGGCTTCTCCTCCACAGTGGAGGGCAACGAGCTGACCGTGGAACAGGAGCGGGCCAAGCTGCGACTGGTCGTCGAGACCGCCGAGGAAGTGTGGGGATAGTCATGGGACTTCTCGAGGGTGTCGCCTGGGAGGGCAAGGTCCTCAAGGGTGGGACGTGGACGGACGGCGGAGGCGGCACCTACGCCGTCGTCGAGCCGGCCACCGGCAACGAGCTGGGCACGATGGGCCAGGCCGACGCGTCGGACGTGGCGGAGGCCGCCGAGTCGGCAGCCGAGGCGCAGAAGGAGTGGGCGGCGCTGCCGCACACCGCGCGCGCCGGCGTGCTGCGGAAGGCGGGCGACCTCTGGGCGGAGCACGCCGACGAGATCCGGGACTGGAACGTCCGGGAGGTCGGCGCGATCCCGCCGATGGCGGACTTCGCCATGCATGTTGCGGCCGAGGAGTGCTACCAGGCCGCGTCCCTACCCGGCCAGCCGATCGGCCAGGTGCTGCCCAGCGAGCAGCCGCGGCTGTCGATGGCTCGCCAGGTGCCGGCCGGCGTGGTCGCGGTGATCTCGCCGTTCAACGTGCCGATCATCCTGGGCATCCGGTCGGTGGCCCCGGCGCTGGCGCTCGGCAACGCCGTGCTCCTCAAGCCCGACCCTCGCACCGCGGTGACCGGCGGCACCGTGATGGCGCGGATCTTCGAGGAGGCCGGGCTACCGCCCGGTGTGCTGCAGATGCTGCCGGGCGGCAAGGACGTCGGCGAGGCGATGGTCACCGACCCGCACGTCCGGGTCATCTCGTTCACCGGCTCGACGGCGGTCGGCCGGTCGATCGGCGAGCTCGCCGGCCGCCACCTCAAGCGCGCGCACCTCGAGCTGGGCGGCAACTCGGCGCTCCTGATCCTCGACGACGCGGACGTCGAGAAGGCGGTGGGGCTGACCGGCTGGGCGTCGTTCCTCAACCAGGGCCAGATCTGCATGACCACCGGCCGCTACTTCGTGGCCGACGGCATCTACGACGACTTCGTCGACCAGCTCGCCGCGAAGGCCGGCCACCTCCCCGTCGGCGACCCCAACACCGAGCAGGTCGCGCTCGGCCCGGTGATCGACGAGAAGGCGCGCGACAAGATCCACGGCCTGGTCACCTCGAGCGTCGACCAGGGCGCCCGGCTGGCCGCCGGCGGTGAGTACGACCGGCTCTTCTACCAGCCGACCGTGCTCGCCGACGTACCGCTCACCTCACCGGTCTTCACCGAGGAGGTGTTCGGCCCGGTCGCGCCGGTCACCCGGGTCTCGTCGGCCGAGGACGCCGTGCGCCTCGCGGCGGAGGGCGACTACGGGCTCTCGCTGGGCATCGTCACCCGGGACGTGATGCGCGGCCTGGCGCTCGCCGAGCAGATCCCGACCGGGATCGTTCACATCAACGACCAGACGGTGAACGACGAGGCGAACGTTCCCTTCGGCGGCGTCGGCGCGTCGGGCCTGGGCCGGCTGGGAGGCGCGGCCGCGAACATCGAGGCATTCACCGAGACGCGCTGGATCACGATGCGCGGGGAGCCGGCCAGCTACCCGTTCTGA
>JAWWPK010000311.1:0-2557 GCA_033854925.1 Nocardioidaceae bacterium
GACGTGCACTCGCTTCAGCTCCGGCTGCGCCAGCGGGACGGACGCGAGCTGGTGATGGAGGGCAGCCTGGTCAACCTGTGCGACGACACGGCCGTCCGGGGATGGGTGCTCACCGTCCGCGACATCACCGAGCGCAAGCGGCTGCAGGAGGACCTGACGACCCAGGCGTTCCACGACTCCCTGACCGGGCTGGCGAACCGGCAGCTGTTCTTCGACCGCCTCGACCACGCCCTGACCCGCCGCGAAGCGCAGCCCTGGCGCCCGATGGCAGTCCTCTCCCTCGACCTCGACGACTTCAAGGACGTCAACGACAGCCTCGGCCACGCGAGCGGCGACGTCGTCCTGCTCGCCGTCGCCGAGCGGCTCACGGCGGCCCTGCGCGACGAGGACACGGCCGCGCGCCTGGGCGGTGACGAGTTCGCCGTCCTCATGGAGGACACGGACCTGGCCACCGCGACCCAGGTGGCGAACCGCCTGCTCGCCACCCTTGCCGCACCCATCGAGATCGACGGGCACCTGCACGTCGTCCGGGCCAGCATCGGACTGGCCGAGGCGGTGCCCGGGCGGTCCAACGGAACGGACACGATGCGCAACGCGGACGTGGCCGTGGACATTGCCAAGGAGCGCGGAAAGAGCAGCCTGGCGATCTACGACCCGACCTGGCATCGCCATGCCGTCGAGACGTTCGCCGTGCGCCAGGAGCTCGAGATCGCCATCGCGACCGACCAGCTGACCTTGGTCTACCAGCCGATCGTGACCCTGGACACCCACACGATCAGCGGCTTCGAGGCCCTGGTGCGGTGGGACCACCCTGAGCGAGGCCTGCTGTCCCCGGACGCGTTCATGCCACTCGCCGAGCAGAGCGGCCTCATCGTGCCGCTGGATGACTGGGTGCTGCACGCGGCCGTCCTGGGGTGCGCCTCCCTGCAGACCGCGGACCATCGCCCGTCGATCGCGGTCAACGTCAGCGCCAAGCAGCTCAGTCAGCCCGGCTTCGACAACATCGTCCTCGCGACCCTGGCGGACGCTCGACTGCCCGCCGACCGCCTGGTCCTGGAGGTCACCGAGTCGGCCCTGCACGACGAGCTCGACGCCGGAGTCAATGCTCTTGTCCTGCTTCGGGCTCATGGGGTCAAGGTGGCCATCGACGACTTCGGCACCGGCTACAGCTCCCTGTCGCACCTGGCCCGCCTTCCGGTGGACCAGCTCAAGGTGGACAGGTCCTTCATCGACCAGCTGCGACGCAGCGACCAGGATGCCTTGCTCGTGTCGACGTTCCTGGCCACCGCGCACGGCATGCGGCTGGTCACGGTCGCCGAGGGCGTCGAGGACGCACACCAGGCCAGGTGGCTCCATCAGGCCGGGTGCGATCTGGGCCAGGGATTCCTGTGGTCACGGCCGGTCGACCTGGCCACCGCCCGGGACCTGCCCAAGAGCCTGTCCTTCCAGGTGGTCGAGCCCGGCGTGACCGCCGGCGTCTGAGCCTGGGAATGCGCGGCGGCCTCAATCTGTTCGGATAGTTGCATCTTGAACCATCTGTCCGAGGAGCACACCATGCAGTTCGGGATCTTCACCGTCGGGGACGTGACGCCCGACCCGACGACGGGTCGTACGCCGAGCGAGCACGAGCGGATCAAGGCCACCGTCGCGATCGCGAAGAAGGCCGAGGAGGTCGGGCTGGACGTGTTCGCCGTGGGCGAGCACCACAACCCGCCGTTCATCGCGTCGAACCCGACCGCGACGCTCGCCTACGTCGGCGCCCAGACCGAGCGGATCATCCTCTCGACGGCCACCACGCTGATCACCACGACCGACCCGGTCCTCATCGCGGAGGACTACGCCAAGCTCCAGCACCTCGTCGACGGTCGCGTCGACCTGATGATGGGTCGCGGCAACACCGGCCCGGTCTACCCCTGGTTCGGCAAGGACATCCGCGACGGCATCCCGCTCGCGATCGAGAACTACGCGCTGCTGCACCGCCTCTGGCGCGAGGACGTCGTCAACTGGGAAGGCAAGTTCCGCACCCCGTTGCAGGGCTACACCTCGGCGCCGCGGCCGCTGGACGGCGTACCGCCGTTCGTCTGGCACGGCTCGATCCGCTCCCCCGAGATCGCCGAGCAGGCGGCCTACTACGGCGACGGGTTCTTCCACAACCACATCTTCTGGCCGCCGTCGCACGCCGCCCGGCTGGTCGCGCTCTACCGCCAGCGGTTCGAGCACTACGGCCACGGCACCGCCGACCAGGCCATCGTCGGCCTCGGCGGCCAGGTCTTCATGCGCAAGAACAGCCAGGACGCCGTCAACGAGTTCCGGCCCTACTTCGACAACGCTCCGGTCTACGGCCACGGCCGCTCGCTCGAGGACTTCACCGAGCTTACGCCGCTCACCGTGGGATCGCCGCAGCAGGTGATCGAGCGGACCCTCGGCTTCCGGGTGTACGTCGGCGACTACCAGCGCCAGCTGTTCCTGATGGACCACGCGGGGCTGCCGCTCAAGACGGTCCTGGAGCAGCTCGACCTCCTCGGCGAGGAGGTCGTCCCGGTGCTGCGTCGCGAGT
>JAWWPK010000312.1:0-2664 GCA_033854925.1 Nocardioidaceae bacterium
GTCACGTTCGTCACGCGCATGGACTACCTGTCCAACGCGTTCAACGAGACCGTCTACTGCCTCGGCGTCGAGAAGCTGCTCGGCATCGAGGTGCCCGAGCGGGCCACCGTCATCCGCGTGATCATGATGGAGCTGCAGCGGATCGCCTCGCACCTGGTCTGGCTGGCGACCGGTGGCATGGAGCTCGGTGCGCTCACCGCGATGACCAACGGCTTCCGCGAGCGCGAGATCATCCTGGACATCCTCGAGATGATCACCGGCCAGCGGATGAACCCCGCTTACGTCCGTCCAGGCGGTGTGGCGCAGGACCTGCCGCCAGGTGCGGTCGAGAAGATCCGCGACATCCTCGAGTCGTTCCCCAAGCTGCTCCCGACGTACGACGACCTGCTCACGGGCAACCCGATCTGGCAGCGCCGCCTGCAGGGCGTCGCGCACCTCGACCTTCAGGGCTGCCTGGCCCTCGGCGTCACCGGCCCGATCCTGCGGTCGGCCGGCCTGCCGTGGGACATGCGCAAGACGGAGCCGTACTGCGGCTACGAGACCTACGACTTCGAGGTCCCGGTCGAGACGACCGCCGATGCCTGGGGTCGGTTCCGGGTCCGGATGAACGAGATGTGGGAGTCGCTGAAGATCATCGAGCAGGCGCTGGACCGGCTCGCGCCGGGACCGGTCATGGTGCAGGACCGCAAGATCGGGTGGCCGGCGCAGCTGGCCCTCGGCCCCGACGGGCTCGGCAACTCGCTCGACCACGTCAAGAACATCATGGGCACCTCGATGGAGGCGCTCATCCACCACTTCAAGCTGGTCACCGAGGGCTTCCGGGTCCCGGCCGGTCAGGTCTACGTCGCGATCGAGAACCCGCGCGGCGAGCTCGGTGCGCACGTCGTCAGCGACGGCGGCACCCGTCCCTACCGCGTGCACGTGCGTGACCCAGGGTTCGTCAACCTGCAATCAGCGTCGGCCATGTGCGAAGGCAGCCTCATCGCCGACGCCATCGCGGCCGTCGCCTCGATCGACCCCGTGATGGGTGGAGTGGACCGATAGTGCTGACCGACAAGACGCGCGAAGAAGCGCGCCAGATCATCGCGCGCTACCCGAAGGCGCGCTCTGCGCTGCTGCCGATGCTGCACCTTGTCCAGTCGGAGGAGGGCTACGTCAGCCCCGAGGGGATCGCGCTGTGCGCAGAGGAGCTCGGGCTGACCAAGGCCGAGGTCGGTGCGGTCGCGACGTTCTACACGATGTATCGCCGCAAGCCGGCCGGCACCTACCACGTGGGCGTCTGCACCAACACGCTGTGCGCGGTCCTCGGCGGTGACGCGATCCTCGACTCGCTCAAGGACCACCTCGGCATCGGCCACAACGAAACCACCGAGGACGGCACCGTCAGCCTCGAGCACATCGAGTGCAACGCGGCGTGCGACTTCGCGCCGGTCGTGATGGTCAACTGGGAGTTCTACGACAACCAGACGCCGGCCACGGCCCGCGACCTCGTGGACAGCTGCCGGGCAGGCACCCCCCAGGCACCGACCCGCGGCGCCGCCAGCCTGTGCACGTTCAAGCAGATGGAGCGCGTCCTGGCCGGGTTCCCGGACGGCCTGGCCGGTGAGGGCGTGCAGGCCGGACCGCCGAGCCTGGTCGGCCTGAAGCTCGCGCAGTCCCGCGGCGAGACCGCACCGGCCTATCCCGACGGCAGCATCCCGGGTGCGCCGACGACCGATGAGCAGACCAGAGCGGACGCGCAGTGACCTTCACACCTGTCCTGTCCGCCGGCTGGGGTGACAGCGACTCGTTCACCCTCGACGGCTACACGCGTCGCGGCGGCTACCGCGCGCTGACGAAGGCGCTGGCGATGGAGCCGGACGCGCTCATCGCGCTGGTCAAGGACTCTGGGCTGCGCGGTCGCGGCGGCGCCGGCTTCCCGACCGGCATGAAGTGGGGCTTCATCCCGCAGGGCGACGGCAAGCCGCACTACCTGGTGGTCAACGCCGACGAGTCCGAGCCGGGCACCTGCAAGGACATCCCGCTCATGCTCGCCAACCCGCACGTCCTCGTCGAGGGCGTTGCGATCGCGTCGTTCGCGATCCGCGCCAGTGTCGCCTTCATCTACGTCCGGGGTGAGGTCACGCACGTCGTACGCCGGCTGCAGCAGGCGGTCGCCGACGCCTACGCCGCCGGCCACCTCGGCACCGACATCGGCGGGTCCGGCTACGACCTCGAGGTCATCGTCCACGTCGGCGCCGGTGCTTACATCTGTGGTGAGGAGACGGCGCTGCTCGACTCCCTCGAGGGCTACCGCGGCCAGCCCCGGCTGCGGCCGCCGTTCCCGGCAACGCACGGCCTCTACGGCAGCCCCACGGTCATCAACAACGTCGAGTCGATCGCGTCGGTGCCGTCGATCGTCCTCGGCGGCGCCGAGTGGTTCTCGTCGATGGGCACCGAGAAGAGCAAGGGCTTCACGCTCTACTCCCTGTCGGGGCACGTGAAGAACCCAGGGCAGTTCGAGGGTCCGCTCGGCCTCACCCTTCGCGAGCTGCTGGACCTCTCGGGTGGCATGCGCGAGGGCCACACCCTGAAGTTCTGGACGCCGGGGGGCTCGTCGACGCCGATCCTCACCGCGGAGCACCTCGACGTCCCCCTCGACTACGAAGGGGTCAGTGCCGCCGG
>JAWWPK010000313.1:0-7476 GCA_033854925.1 Nocardioidaceae bacterium
CGGGTATCCCTGACGCGTTGGGGTGTTGCAACACCCCAACGGGGCCAGAATCCCCGGGTACCCGGGTATTCCGACAGCCCGCCGGCCACGTACGCCGACGCCTTCGCCCAGGTCCAGGAGCAGCTGCACGCCGGCAACAGCTACGAGGTCAACCTCACCTACCGGATGGACGCCGACAGCGACCTGGACCCGGTCGCGGCGTACCTCCGGCTGCGCGCGCTCAACCCCGCGCCGTACGCCGGGTTCCTGCAGCACGACGTCGAGGGCGCTCGCGGCTGGCTGCTGAGCTCGTCGCCCGAGCGGTACGCGCTCGTGACCCGCGACGACGAGGGCGACCGCACGATCGAGACCAAGCCGATCAAGGGCACCACCCCGCGCGGCGCGACGCCCGAGGAGGACGAGGAGCTGCGGCGCCAGCTGGCCACCGAGCCGCGCTACCGCGCGGAGAACCTGATGATCACCGACCTGCTCCGCAACGACCTCGCGATGGTCTGCGAGGTCGGCAGCGTCGAGGTGCCCGCCCTGCTCGCCGTCGAGTCCTACCCGACCGTGCACCAGCTCGTCTCCACGGTCCGCGGCCGGCTGCGCGACGACGTCACCACGGTCGGCGCGCTGCGGGCGCTGTTTCCGGCCGGCTCGATGACCGGCGCACCGAAGCTGCGGACGATGGAGGTGATCACCGGGGTCGAGGACACCCCGCGCGGGGCGTACGCCGGCGCGTTCGGCTGGCTCGCCGCCGACGGGCGCGCAGACCTCGGGGTGGTCATCCGGACGCTGACCACGACGGGGGACGGGGGTTATCGCCTGGGCACGGGTGGCGGGATCACCGTGCACTCCGACGTCGAGAGCGAGTACGCCGAGTCGCGCTGGAAGGCCGAGCGGCTGCTCGCGGCTCTCGCGTGAGTTCGCTGCGGGTAATACCGTGGCAACTTGTGAGCCATACCGTCGACGGCGTGACCGCTCCGCACGTGATCGTCCTGTTCGGTGCGACCGGCGACCTCGCCAAGCGCAAGCTCATGCCCGGACTGCTCCGGCTCACCCAGGCCGGGCTGCTCAAGGAGGCGCGGTTCGTCTGCACGTCGCTCGAGGACATGGACACCGCGGAGTTCGTCGCCCGGGCCCGCGACGCGTGCGCCGAGTTCGGCAAGGGCCAGCTCGACGACGGGAAGTGGGAGCGGTTCGCCGCGATGATCACCTACGTCCCGCAGTCGGAGGGGCCGCACGCCCTGGCGGACGCGGTGCACAAGGCGGAGGCGGAGCTCGGCGTCGAGGGCGACGTACGCCTCCTGCACTACCTGTCGGTGCCACCCAAGGCCGCGCTCGACGTGATCCGCCAGCTCGACGAGGCCGGCCTGGTCGAGCGGTCGCGGATCATCATGGAGAAGCCGTTCGGCACCGACCTCAAGTCCGCCGTCGCCCTCAACAACGAGGTGCACCAGGTCTTCGACGAGTCGCAGGTCTTCCGGATCGACCACTTCCTGGGCAAGGAGGCGGCGCAGAACATCCTCGCGTTCCGCTTCGCCAACGGCCTCTTCGAGCCGATCTGGAACCGAAACTTCATCCAGCACGTGCAGATCGACGTCCCCGAGACGCTGGGCCTCGAGGGCCGGACCGCGTTCTACGAGTCCACCGGCGCCTACCGCGACATGGTCGTGACCCACCTGATGCAGGTGCTGGCGTTCATGGCGATGGAGCCGCCGACCTCGCTGCAGCCGGGCCCGATCGGCGACGAGAAGCTCAAGGTGTTCCGCTCGATGAAGCCGATCGAGCCGCACGACGTGGTCCGCGGCCAGTACGGCGGCTACCGCGGCAAGGAGGAGGTGCACGAGTACTCCGACACCGAGACCTTCATCGCGATGCGGATCGAGATCGACAACTGGCGCTGGGCGGGCGTCCCGTTCTTCCTGCGCACCGGCAAGAAGCTCGCCGAGGGCGCCCGGATCATCTCGATCGCGTTCAAGGAGCCGCCGCTCTCGATGTTCCCCGCCGGGTCGAACGCCGGCATGCAGGGCCCCGACCACCTGACCTTCGACCTGGCCGACCAGTCCCGCATGTCGCTGTCCTTCTACGGCAAGCGTCCCGGCCCGGGGATGCAGCTCGAGAAGCTCTCGATGCAGTTCGCCACCCACGAGACCGGCTCGTCGATCGACGTGCTCGAGGCCTACGAGCGGCTGATCCTCGACGCCATGCGCGGCGACCACACGCTGTTCACGACCGCCGACGGCATCGAGACGCTGTGGGAGAAGTCGATGCCGCTCCTCCAGAACCCCCCGCCCGTCCGCGCGTACGCCCCCGGCTCGTGGGGCCCCAACGCGATCCACCAGCTGGTCGCGCCGCACGCCTGGCGACTGCCGTTCGAGCGTTCCTGGCGGGACCCGAACGCGGTCGGCCAGTAGCCGCAACGGTGGTTTACAGGCGGGCCTGGGTCGGTACGCCGGCGGGCGGCCCGGCCGGCTTCGGCGACGAGGCGCCGGGGAGCCGGAACGTCATCCGGGTGCCGCCGGACGGCGACCGGCTGGCCTCGATGCTGCCGGCGTGCCGCTCGGCGACCTGGGCGACGATCGACAGGCCGAGGCCGGAGCCGGGCATCGCCCGGGAGACGTCGGAGCGGTAGAAGCGCTCGAACACGTGTGGGAGGTCGGCCTCCGCGATGCCGGTGCCCTGGTCGTCGACGGTGATCGCACCGCTGTGCAGCGCGACCGTGACCGTGCCGGAGGGCGGGCTCCACTTGGCGGCGTTGTCGAGCAGGTTGGTGAGGGCGCGTTCGATGGCGGGGCCGTCGCCCTCGACGTACCACGGGTCGGCGGCCACCACGAACGACAGGGACGGCGCCCGGCGACGCACCCGCGCGACGGCCTGTTCGAGGGTCTCGTGGAGCTCCACGGTGCCGATGACGGCGGGGGTTGGCTCGTCGCGGGCCAGCTCGACCAGGTCGCCGACCAGAGTGGTGAGCTCTTCGAGCTGCGCGCGTACGTCGGTGAGCAGCTCCGCGCGGGCGTCTTCCGGGAGCGAGGTGCCGGCCTGGGTGAGCAGGTCGATGTTGGTGCGCAGCGAGGTGAGCGGCGTGCGGAGCTCGTGGCCGGCGTCGGCGACGAGCCGGCGCTGCCGGTCGCGGGAGCCGGCCAGGGACGCGAGCATCTGGTTGAACGCCGTGGCGAGCCGCGCCACCTCGTCGTCGCCCTCGACCTGGATCGGCGCGAGCCGCTCGGTGCGGGCGATCTCCTCCGCGGCCGCGGTGAGCCGGCGCACCGGTCGCAGGCCGTTGCGGGCCACCGCCCAGCCGGCGACCCCGGCGGTGATGATGCCGGCGATGCCGAACAGGAGGCTGACCAGCCCGAGCTTGGTGAGCACCTGCTCCTGGGGCTCGAGCGACTGCGCCACGACCAGGGCCAGCCCCGGCACGCCTTCCACCGGTACGGCG
Organism: Nocardioidaceae bacterium; assembly: GCA_033854925.1. Taxonomy (GTDB): domain Bacteria; phylum Actinomycetota; class Actinomycetes; order Propionibacteriales; family Nocardioidaceae; genus Nocardioides. Next base: position 3,422 of record JAWWPK010000313.1, read on the forward strand.
ACCACGCGGTAGTTGGTGCTGCCGGCGCGCACGGTGCGCAGGCTCTGCTCTGCGTCACCGGTGGCCACGGCGAGCTCGTGCCGGTCGAGCCGGATCACGTCGTCGGTGTCGAAGAAGTGGGACTCGCCGTTGTCCTGGATGTAGCCGATGCGGACGTCCGATGCTCCGGCGAAGAACGCCGGCATCGCGTAGTCGGGGATCTGGTTCAGCGAGCTCGACGCCGTCTTGGCCCGCTCGCTCAGCGAGTTGTCGAGGGACGACTGGAGCTGCATCCGGACCGTGATGAACGCCCCGAGCGCGACGATCGTCACCGCCAGCCCCACCGCCATCGTGGTGAGGACGGTGACCCGGCTGGCCAGCGACCGCCGGTAGTGCCACCGGCTGTCGTTGTCGAGCAGCGGGTTGGTGCTCATGGTTCCTTGAGGACGTAGCCGACGCCCCGCACGGTGTGGATCAGGCGCGGCTCCTCCTCGGCCTCGGTCTTGCGGCGCAGGTAGCCGACATAGACCTCGAGCGAGTTCGCGGTGGTCGGGAAGTCGTAGCCCCACACCTCATCGAGGATGAAGCTGCGCTCCAGCACCCGGCGCGGCCGGCGCAGGAACATCTCGAGCAGCGTGAACTCGGTGCGGGTCAGCTCGATGGCCCGGTCGCCCCGGCGCACGTCGCGGGTCGCGAGGTCCATCGACAGGTCCGAGAACGCGAGCACCTCGTCCTCCTCGCCTGGCGGCACCGTGGCCCGCCGCAGCAGCGCTCGCAGCCGGGCCAGCAGCTCCTGGAGAGCGAACGGCTTGGTGAGGTAGTCGTCCGCTCCCGCATCCAGGCCCTCGACGCGGTCCCCGACGGCGTCACGGGCGGTGAGCACGAGGATCGGTACGTCGTAGCCGGCGGCGCGGAGCGCGCGCGTGGTCTCGATGCCGTCCAGCCGCGGCATCATCACGTCCATCACGACCACGTCGGGCGCTCCTGCGACCCCGGCCGCGCTCAGCCCGGCCAGCGCCTCGGCGCCGTCGGCGGCGACCGCGACGTCGTAGCCGTTGAACTCCAGCGAACGCCGCAGCGACTCGCGCACGGCCTTGTCGTCATCGACGACCAGGACGCGCTGCTTTCCGGCGCTGCCTGCAACGGGGCTGCTCACGGCACCACTCTGCCAGCCACGCCTGAGTCCGCGCTGAGAGCGCGCAGGTCAGCGCGGGTGCCGGTACGCCGAGCGTCTGGACCACCTGACGTGGCAAAGACGTGTCGGACACCCCCACAGGCTTATCCTTCGGTTGTCTCGGCTGGTCTTGGCCGGTCTCTGGGGGGAGAAACATGGGACGCCGTCGGGCTGCGCTCGCCGCAGCCCTCGCACTGGTCGCCGGGCTCTCGGTGTTCCTGCCCGCGACCGCCGTCGCGCACGAGGGTCATGACCACGCCGAGGAGAACTCGATCGCGGCCGCCGCCCAGAAGGCCGCCGAGGACGGTCCGCTGGAGCGGAACCCGACGCTGCCCACCGGCTTCGCAGATGTGACGGCGATCGACCACGTCTCGGAGGCCACCGCGGTCGCCTTCGCGCCGGACGGTACGGCGTTCGTCGCCCTCAAGACCGGCGTGATCAAGTCCTTCGACTACGACAGTGCCAGCGGGACCTTCGAGGACTGGACCCAGGCCACCAACTTCGCCGACCTCAGCACCAACGTGGACAACTACTGGGACCGCGGCCTGACCGGCATCACGCCCGACCCGCAGTTCGGCACCGCCGGCCACAACTTCGTCTACGTCAACTACACCTACAACCGCGACCCGCGCGACAACCCGCCGGTCGTCCCGAAGTGGGGCGACCCGGGCCAGCAGTACGACGACTGCGCCGCCCCGGCCACCACCGACCCCCCGACGGCGGGCTGCGTCGTGATGATGCGGGTGACCCGGCTGTCTGCCGTCAAGAACGCAGCGGGCTGGGAGATGACCGGACCCGAGAAGGAGCTGCTCGCGAGCGGCTGCTTCCAGTTCGGCAGCCACGCCTCGGGCGACGTCGCGTTCGGCCCGGACGGGAAGCTCTACGCCTCGGCCGGCGAGGGCGCAAGCTTCGACACCCTCGACTACGGCCAGTACGCCAACCCGTGCATGGACCCGAGCCAGGAGGGCGGGTCGCTGCGGTCGCAGGACTACCGCAGCGCGAGCGACGCGCTCGGGGTCGACGGCTCGGTGGTGAAGATGGATCCGGCCACCGGGTTCACGCCGTCGCAAGGCACGGCCAGCAGCTGGCTGGTCGCCTACGGGCAGCGCAACCCGTGGCGGCTCACCTTCCGGCCGGGCACCAACGAGCTGTGGTCCGGCGACGTGGGGGCCAGCAACTGGGAGGAGGTCAACCGGATCCCGGACGTCACCCAGGTGACCTCGCCCGTCAACCGGGGCTGGCCCTGCTACGAGGGCAGCTACACCGGCTCGCTGGTGCAGCCGGGCTGGGACGCCCTGGACCTGCCGCTCTGCGAGACCCTCTACGCGCAGGGCCCGTCGGCCGTCTCCGCTCCGTACTTCAGCTACCAGACCCGCGGCGGCCTGCTGACCCCCGGCGAGGACTGCCAGAACGACACCTCGTCGGTCTCCGGTGTGGCCTTCGGGTCGGCGAGCAGCAACTACCCCGCGGCGTACAAGGGCGCGATGTTCTTCTCCGACTACGCCCGCTCCTGCGTATGGGTGCTGGGGAAGAAGGCGAACGGCGACCCCGACCCCGACGTCATCCAGCCGTTCGTGCAGGACGCGGAGACGCCGGTGGACCTGGTGTCCGGCCCGGGCGGTGACCTCTACTACGTCGACTACGGCCTCGACGACCAAGGCGTGCCGACCGAGAACGCCGCCGGCGTGCACCGGATCGTCTACACGGGCAGCAACGCCGGCCCGACGGCGCGGATCGTCGCGAACCCGACGTCGGGCGTGGCCCCGCTGAACGTCAGCTTCGACGGCACCACGTCGACCGACCCGGACGGCGACGCCCTCACCTATGCCTGGGACCTCGACGGCAACGGCTCCTACGAGACGTCCGGGTCGAACCCCTCGCACACCTATGCGCTCGGCACCTACACGGTCAGCCTCAAGGTGGACGACGGGCACGGCCACACCTCGACCGCGGCCACCCAGCAGATCCAGGCCGGCAACTCGGCACCGGTGCTCGGCACCGTCACACCGGCAGACACGCTCACCTGGTCGGTGGGCCAGACGATCAGCTTCTCCGCGTCGGCCACCGACCCGCAGCAGGGCGCCCTGCCCGCCTCGGCGTTCACGTGGAACCTGGCCATCCGGCACTGCCCCAGCGACGTGTGCCACACCCACAACCTCAACACCTTCGCGGGCGTCTCGTCGGGGAGCTTCCAGGCACCCGACCACGAGTACCCGTCCCACCTCCTGCTGACGGTCACCGTCACCGACAGCGGCGGCCTCACCGACTCGCGGACCGTGCAGCTCAACCCGAGGACCGTCGCGCTCTCGTTCGCGAGCTCGCCGACGGGCGCAACGGTCACGGTCAACGGCGCGGACCACGCGACGCCGTACGGCGAGACCTTCCTCGAGAACTCGCACTTCACCGTCACCGCGGCACCGACCACCGGCTCCGGCGCCACCACCGCTGCGTTCGCGTCGTGGTCCGACGGCGGCGCCCGCTCCCACGAGCTGAACGCGCCGGCGACCGCGACCACCTACACCGCCACCTACACCCGGCCGACCGCGTCGCTCAGCGCGAACCCGACCTCCGGGGCGGCGCCCCTCGCCGTCACCTACACCGCGAGCGCGACCAACGCGGCCGGCGTCACGGGGCCGTTCACCTTCGCCTGGGACCTCGACAACGACGGCCAGTACGACGACGGCACCGGCACCGCGCAGTCACGGACGTACAACACCACCGGCTCGCCCATCGTCAAGGTGCTCGCCACCGACTCTCGTGGCGCTACCGACGCGAAGGCGGTCACCGTCACCGTCGGCACTCCTCCCAACCAGAACCCCGTGCCGGCCATCTCCGCCACCCCGACCACCGGGCCTGCGCCTCTGACCGTCTCGTTGTCCGGGGCCGGGTCGACCGATCCCGA
>JAWWPK010000314.1:0-10155 GCA_033854925.1 Nocardioidaceae bacterium
CGCGAGGGCGACGGCGTACGCCGCGTAGTGTCGCAGGAGCACCACGAGGCTGCCCTGCCACACGGGGTCGCGGAGCAGCCTCACCGGGGATCATCGCTCAGCGGCTACCCCTGGTCACCACGCCCGGTCACCCCGCCCGGCCGCGAGCGCCCGATCAGAGCAGGCCGGGACCGGCGCGGTCGGCCATCGCGGGCTGCCGGACCGGGTCGCTGTCGCGGGCCAGGGCGGCCAGGTGCCCGCCCATCACGCTGAACCAGCCGATCATCAGGACGAGGAAGACAAGAAGACCTGTCTCGCCGGGCATCGCGTCGCTGGCGAAGACCACCGCGAGGAGGAGCCCGGGGGTCCAGCCGAGCCAGCGCCAGCCACGCCAGTCGACATTGCCGCGCAGGGCCAGGGCGGAGGCGACCATCGACACCATGCTTCCGAGGATGAACAGGAGGAACCCGATGCCGTGCAACGTGTCGTGCCACGACGCGGCCTCCCCGGGCAGGTTCGCGGGCGCGACGTCCATGGCCACCGCCACCGTGCAGAGGGCCAATCCTCCGGTGGCGATCCAACCGGAGCGCCGGTGCCGGAACTCGCGCCGGAAGCCCCGGGTGAAGAGGGCGACCAGGACCGCGACAGTCGCGAAGTTGAGCATCTGGATCACGCCGAAGTCACCGCGCGCGGTCACACTCGGGTAGGCGAGGTCGTAGTTGCCCAGGACCGACCAGCCGAGGTCGTGCAACCAGTTCCACTCCAGGGCCGTGACCAGGATGACGACCCCGAAGTAGACGGGTGCGACGGCCAGGCCGGCGAGACCGGCGGTGCGACGGTGGTCGTGGTCCATGGCTTGCTCCTGTCGTGGTCTGGCTACCACACTCGACGCTAGGAGGCACGCGTCGGTCTCGCGACTGCCTCGGGACCGATCTCGATCATCCTCCGGGATGAGGCCGGCCATCACGCAGGACGAGTCCTGGCGAGGCGAGAAGCCCTACCGTGCTGCCATGTCCCTGCTGGCGGGCGTCGACCGCCGCGACGTCGCGCTGACCGCCGCGGTGGTAGCGCTCGGCCAGGTGGACGCGTTCGCGCCGGGGCTGTACGGCACCAGCGTCGTCGGGCCGCGCTGGGTGGTCTCCGTGATCTACCTGGTCGCGGCGCTGGCGGTGCTGGTCCGGCGGACCCGCCCCGGGCTGGCGTTCGGCGTCGGCATCGGAGCGCTCGCCGTGCAGGCGCTGACGGTCGGTACGTCGGAGGGCAACGGCTCGCTGCTCCCGGCGGTGCTGCTGACGTACTCGGTCGCGGTGCACGGCAGCCGGCGGGTGGCGGTCGCGGCGCTCTGCGCCATCCCCGTGGTCTCCGCGATCCGCGAGATCAACAACCCGGAGAACACCACGGTCGCCCAGGTCCTCAACGGCCTCGGCTGGGACATGGTCATCGTGGCCGCCTGGTTGCTCGGCGCCTACGTCCGGACCCGGCGCCAGCTGGTGGCCGAGCTGCGTGAGCGGGCCCTCCAGTCGGCCGAGGCCGCGGCGGTCGCCGAGCGGGCCCGGGTCGCCCGGGAGCTGCACGACGTCCTCGCACACAGCCTCGGGGTCGTTGTCGTCCAGGCCGAGGCGGCCGAGGCGGCGCTCGAACGCCATCCCGAGCTGGCCGCCGAGTCGCTGCGCGCGATCCAGTGCACCGGCCGTGACGCGTTGGTGGAGGTCCGCCGGCTGGTCGGCGTGCTGCGGGAGGACGAGGCGGTGCGGGAGCCGGCCCGCGGTGCGGGCGCCGTGCCCGAGCTCGTCAGACGGGTCAGCGCGACCGGCCTGCCGGTCGAGCTCGATGTGCAAGGCTCGGTCGAGGGGCTCCCGGCGGCACCCGACCTGGCGGTGTACCGGATCGTGCAGGAGTCGCTCACCAACGTGCTCAAGCACGCCGGGGCCTCGCGGGCCCGGGTGCGCATCGCCCGCCGGCCCGACCGGGTCTGCGTCGAGGTCACCGACGACGGCCACGGTGTGGCGGCCGGGGCCGACGACGTCTCGGGGAACGGCCTGCGCGGGATGCACGAGCGGGTCACCGCACTCGGCGGCACCTTCTCCGCCGGACCCGAGCGCGACGGCGGCTTCGCCGTACGCGCGGAGCTCCTCCTCGGAGAGCCGTCGTGAGCCCGATCCGGGTGCTCCTCGCCGACGACCAGGAGCTGGTCCGCGACGGCTTCGCCACGATCCTGGACCTGCAGGACGACCTCGAGGTCGTCGGCTCCGTCCCGGACGGAGTCGCTGCCGTCTCGGCGGCCCGCTCGCTCGCGCCGGACGTGGTGCTGATGGACGTGCGGATGCCGGTGATGGACGGCATCGAGGCGACCCGGCGGATCGTCGCCTGTTCGCCGGCACCGCCCCGGGTGCTGGTGCTCACCACCTTCGACCTCGACGAGTACGTCTTCGCCGCGCTCCAGTCCGGGGCCAGCGGGTTCCTGCTCAAGGACACGCCGCGCGCCGGCCTCCTCGCGGCGGTTCGGGCGGTGGCGGCCGGCGACGTGCTCCTCTCACCGGTGGTCACCCGCCGGCTGGTCGAGCGCTTCGCCCGGCGCCCGGCCGCTGGTTCTGCCGAGGTCGCCTGGCGTGGGCTGACCCCGCGTGAGCGCGACATCGCGGTACTCGTCGCCCGCGGGCTGTCGAACTCCGAGATCGCCGCCCAGCTCGTGGTCAGCGAGGCAACCGTGAAGTCACACGTCGCGCACGTCCTGACCAAGAGCGGGCTGCGGGACCGGGTGCAGGTGGTGGTCCGCGCCTACGAGACTGGGCTGGTCGAACCCGGGGAGCACCCGGACGCCTAGGGTCGGAGGATGGCCGAGACGCGGGTGTTCGCGATCCCGCTCCGCACCCGGTTCCGGGGCATCACGGTCCGCGAGGGGATGCTGCTGCGCGGCGAGGCCGGATGGGGCGAGTGGAGCCCGTTCCTGGAGTACGAGCCCGCGGTCGCCGAACCGTGGCTGCGCTGTGCCGAGGAGGCGGCCGCCGGCGACTGGCCGGCTCCCGTCCGGGAGGTGGTGCCGGTCAATGTCACGGTGCCCGCGGTCGGACCCGAGCAGGCGCACAAGATCGTCCTCGCCGGCGGCTGCGCGACCGCCAAGGTGAAGGTGGCCGAGCCGGGCCAGTCGCTGGCGGACGACCAGGCCCGGGTGGAGGCGGTGCGCGACGCCATCGGCCCTTCGGGCCGGGTGCGTGTGGACGCGAACGGCGCCTGGTCCGTCGACGAGGCGGTGGCCGCGATCGGCGTGCTGGACATGGCCGCCGGCGGACTGGAGTACGTCGAGCAGCCCTGCGCCACGGTCGAGGAGCTCGCGTCGGTGCGCCGAGCGGTCGACGTGCCGAACGCGGCCGACGAGTCGATCCGGAGGGCTGCCGACCCCTACCGCGTGCGTGACCTCGAGGCCGCCGACATCGCGGTGCTCAAGGTGCAGCCGCTTGGTGGGGTGCGGGCCTGCCTGCGGATCGCCGAGGAGATCGGCCTGCCCGTGGTGGTGTCGTCGGCGCTGGAGACCTCGGTCGGGATCGCGGCCGGTCTCGCGCTGGCCGGGGCGCTTCCCTCCCTGCCCTATGCGTGTGGCCTGGCCACCGTGCAGCTCCTGACCGCGGACGTGGTGGGCGAGCCGCTGCTGCCGCTGGATGGGATGCTGCCGGTCCGCACCCAGAGCCCGGCCGTCGACCCGCACGCTGTCGACCTGCTGTCGGCGACGGCCGACCGGGTGGCGCACTGGGAGGCCCGCTTGGCCGAGGTGCGCGGCCGATGAGCTCCACCGAGCTGGCCCGCGCCGTCGTCGCCGCGCTGGTCGCGGACGGCGTCCGCGAGGTCGTGCTGGCGCCGGGCTCGCGGAACGCGCCGCTCGCCTTCGCGGCGTACGACGCGGCCGAGGCGGGGCTGCTGCGGCTGCACACCCGCATCGACGAGCGGACCGCCGGGTTCCTGGCGCTGGGGCTGACCAAGGGCGGCTCGCGGGCTGCGGTCGTCTGTACGTCGGGCACCGCCGTGGCGAACCTGCACCCCGCCGTGCTCGAGGCCCACCATGCCCGGGTGCCGATGGTGGTCGTCACCGCGGACCGTCCCGCCCGGCTGCGCGGCACCGACGCGAACCAGACCACCGACCAGGTCGGGATCTTCGGTCCGCTCGTGCCGACGGTCGACCTGGACGCTCCGGTCGACTCGATCGGCGAGGGGCTGGTGCACCTCAACGTGCAGCTGGACGACCCGCTGCTGCCCGCCGACCGCTGGGTGCCGTTGGCTTCGGGGTTTCGAGACGGTCGCAGAGCGACCTCCTCAACCACCGAAGGCGCCACCACCCCCTTGGAGCTCGGGCCGCGCACCGTGGTCGTCGCCGGTGACGACGCCGGCCCGGCGGCCCGCCGGCTGGCGGCCGAGGCCGGCTGGCCACTGCTCGCCGAGCCGTCCAGCGGCGCCCGGACGGGGCCGGCGCTCCGGACCTACCGGCTGCTGCTCGCCACCTCGCTCGCTGATGACGTCGAGCGCGTGATCCTGTTCGGACACCCCACCCTGTCGCGGCCGGTGCAGCGGCTGCTGTCGCGGGACGACGTCGAGGTCCTCGACGCGAGCCCGTCGTGGACCCGGCCCTACGGCGTCACGCCGATCGACGACGATGCGTCCGCCGATGACCCCGACGACCCGGCCTGGCTGACCGCCTGGCAGGAGGCCGACGCCTCGGTGTCGCGGCAGCTCGACGTGCTCCTGGACGAGGCCGGCTTCACGGCGTACCACGTGGCAGGCGAGGTCAGTCGCGCGCTCCCACCCGGCGGCCACCTCGTCGTGGGCGCTTCGAACCCGATCCGCGACCTCGACCTGATGGCGACGGCGTACGACGTCGGCAGCCGCCGCAAGGTGATCGCCAACCGCGGCCTGTCCGGCATCGACGGCACCGTCTCGACCGCGATCGGCGCCTCCCTCGCCCGACGCGAGGAGAGCCGGAACCTTGCGCTGATGGGCGACGTGACGTTCCTGCACGACTCCAACGGGTTGGTGATCGGGCCCGACGAGCCGCGCCCGGACCTGACGATCGTGGTCGCCAACGACGACGGCGGCTCGATCTTCGCGACCCTCGAGCAGGGGGCGGACGAGTACGCGCACGCCTACGAGCGGCTCTTCGGCACCCCCCACCACGTCGACCTGGCCGCGCTCTGCCAGGCCACACGCACCCCGCACTGGCGGGTCGACTCGGCAGCCGAGCTCGACCACGCCCTGGCCAGCCCGAACGGCGGCATCGAGGTGGTCGAGGCCGTCGTCGACCGAACCCGCCGTCGTGAGCTCGACCAGGCGATCCGCGCGCTCAGGCCCTGACTGGAACTCGGCCACCGCTCATCGAGCCTGTCGAGATGTCCGCAGGGTCGGCTCCCAGCCTTCGTTGCGGAGGTCTCGACGGGCTCGACCAGCGGTGGTTGCGCGGCGCCCTTGCTGCGGCTTCGACGCTCAGGCGCAGAGCGCCTCCACACCTCAACCACCAGCAGGCGTCGCCACCCACACCATCGGGTCGCCCCAGCCGAGCTCCTCGACGCCGTGCTTCGACAGCGCCAGCGCGACCAGGGTCCGGCGGTGTGCGGCGAAGGTGAGCACGTGGGCGATCATCCCGCCGTAGGTGAACACCTCGGCGGGCTCGCAGATCGCGTCGACGAAGGTGTCGTCGAGCCGGTCCTGCTCGACCACCTCGCGGACCTGCGTCAGGAACGTCGGCCCCTCTTCGGCCAGCCGCTCGCGCATCGAGGTGAGCGACTCGTGCTCCTCGACCGACCAGTCGTAGTCGCGCATGGCGACCGCGGCGTTCCACATCCCCATCTGCCCGATCAGCCGGGACAGCAAGGAGCGGATCGTCTGCGGGTCGTCGTCGACGTCGAGCTCGATCGGCTGGTCCAGCTGCTCGTCGGTCAGCCGGACGGCCAGGCGCACCATCTCGCCGGTCAACCAGATGTGGTGCTCGACCATGCGGGTCATCAGGTCCATCGCGGTCACCTTGTCTCGTGAGGGCAGCCGCAGGCTGCCGGGTGGGTGGAAGTGGACGTCGCTCGGCGCGGGGATCCGGATCCGGCCGGGGGACTTGCGCCAGGCGGCGGGCGGGACGCCGTAGGCCTTGCTGAAAGCGCGGGTGAACGCCTCGTGCGAGCCGTAGCCCGCCTCGACGGCGATGTCGAGCAGCGGCGCCCGCGTGGTCACCATGCGGTACGCCGCGCGCTCGAGCAGGATCCGGCGCCGGAACGCCTGCGGTGGCTCGCCGGCGACGCTCCGAATCATCCGGTCGAAGTGGAACCGCGAGAAGTGGAACCGGGCGGCCCACTCCTCGCCGGACGCGTCGCGATCGCCCGTCTCGTCGAGCACCTCGGCGAGATGGTCGACGAAGTCAGCGAAGGTGTCTTCCCGCGTCGTCACGTCCCGATCCTGCGGCATCGGCCGGTATTCCCGCTTGATCCGGGTTGCGCCGAAAGCGGAAGGCCTAGGAGGTCGGCGCTCCAGTCGGGAGAATGGCCGCCGTGGAGATCACCCTGCTGCTCTGCGGCCTGGCGGTGGGGGTGCTGGCGTGCACCTGGGTGGCGGATCGGGTGGACGTCCCGGCGCCGTTCCTGCTGATCCTCGTCGGGGTCGTGGCGTCCTACGTCCCGATGGTGCCGGACCTCGAGCTGTCCAAGGACGTGGTCCTGTTCGGGCTGCTGCCGCCCCTGCTGTACGCCGCGGCACAGGGCACCTCCCTGGTCGACTTCCGGGCCAACCGGCGGCCGATCCTGCTCCTCTCCGTGGGCCTGGTGACGTTCACGACGTTCGGGGTCGGGCTGGTGGCGCACCTGCTGCTGCCGGGCGTCTCGTGGGCGATCGCGATCGCGATCGGCGCCGTCGTCGCACCGCCGGACGCGGTCGCCGCCACCGCGATCGGCCGGCGGATCGGGCTGCCCCGGCGGATCGTGACGATCCTCGAGGGTGAGTCGCTGCTCAACGACGCGACCGCCCTCGTCGCACTGAGCACCGCGCTGGCGGTCGCCGACGGGGGCGGCTTCAACTTCGGCCGGGTCGGCCTCGACTTCCTGCTCGCGGCCGGCGGCGGCGTCGTGGTCGGCTTCGCGTTCTTCCTGCTCGTCGCGAAGGTCCGGCGCCACCTCGAGGACCCGGTGCTCGACAGCGGGCTGTCCCTGGTGGTCCCGTTCGCGGCGTACGTCGCCGCCGAAGAGGTGCACGGGTCCGGCGTGATCGCGGTGGTCGTCGCCGGCCTGCTGCTCGGCCACAAGGCGCCGATCCTGCAGACCGCGCAGTCCCGGATCGCGGAGCGGCTGAACTGGCGCACGATCGCCTTCGTCCTGGAGAACGCCGTGTTCCTGCTCATCGGGCTGCAGGCCAGCTCGATCATCCAGGGCGCCGGCAACGGCGACCTGTCGTGGGGCCGGATCATCGCGATCTGTGCCGCGACCCTGGCCGCGTGCATCGTGCTGCGGCTGTTCTGGGTGTTCCCGGCGCGCTACCTCATCGTGCGCCCGGGGCCCGACCCGACCACCGGCCTCAGGCCGCCGTGGACCTTCACCTTCATGCTGGGCTGGGCCGGGATGAGGGGCGTGGTCACCCTGGCCGCCGCGTTCGTCATCCCGGTGCAGACGCCGCACCGCGAGGTGCTGCTGCTGATGGCGTTCACCGTCGTGGCCGGCACGCTGTTCCTCCAGGGCATGTCACTGCCGTGGCTGGCCCGCCGGCTGCGGGTGCCCGGCCCCGACCCGGCCGAGGACGCCCTGGCCCGGGCCACCCTGCTGCAACAGGCGTCCAAGGCGGCGCTGCACCGCCTCGGGGAGCTCGAGTACGACGACTCCCAGGGCGTCATCGACCTGATCCGGCAGCGGCTCGACCAGCGCAACTTCGCGGCGTGGGAGCGCTTGGCCACGGTCAGCGACCAGGAGTCGCCCAGCGACCTCTACGCGCGGATCCGCCTGTCCATGCTCGAGGTCGAGCGCGAGCGAGTGCTGAAGATCCGCGACGCCGGCACCGTCGCCTCCGAGGTGGTCGCCGACGTGCTGGCCATGCTCGACGTCGAGGAGTCGATGCTCGACATCGCCACCGAGGAGCGGCGCGAGGCCCAGGAGTACGCCTCGGTCCGGCGTACCGGTGGCAGCTGCGACGACCTCGAGCGCACCCCGGCGGTCGAGACCGCGGCGGAGCCGTTCTGCCAGCGCTGCCTCGACGAGGGGCTCCAGTGGGTGTCCATGCGCCAGTGCCTCGAGTGCGGCAACCTCGGCTGCTGCGACTCCTCCATCGGCCAGCACGCCACCAAGCACTTCCACGACACCACGCACCCCGTGATGGAGTCCGCCGAGCCCGGTGAGGACTGGCGCTGGTGCTACGTGCACCACAAGACCGCATGACAAAGCGCCTGGAGGAACGAGGGCAGGGACTCAGCCCGCGGCACTGAAGCGGATCGGGAACGACACCGCACCCGTGTTCCCCGAGACCGGCAACCAGACTCCGGCACCATCGGGTTCCGCGTCCGGCATCCGTCGCGCCAGCAACGGCAGTGCGACGGCCATGTCCGTGCGCGCGACGAAGTGGCCGAGGCAGTGATGGATCCCCGCTCCGAAGCCGTGGTGCGGCGGCCGCTCCTGGGCGATGTCGAACGACGGGTCCGGCACGGCGCGCGGGTCGGTGCCGGCCGAGTGCGACAGCATCTGCACGATGCCGCCCTTCGGGATGCGCAGTCCCTGGAACTCGACGTCCTCGAGCGCCTCGCGGGTCACCCAGGTGACCGTCGGGTTGACCCGCATCACCTCCTCGACCGCGTTGGCCCCGAGCTCGGGCCGCTCGCCGAGGAGGGCCCACTGGTCGGGGTGCTGGAGCAGCGTCTGCAGCGCCAGCCCGAGCTGGTTGCGGGTGGTCTCCATCCCCGCGAACGCGAGGAAGACCAGCGCCACCGACAGCTCGCGTTCGGTCAGGCTCTCCCCGTCACTGGCGGCCTGCACGAGCTTGGTGACGAGGTCGTCGCGGGGGCGCGCCCGGCGCTCGACCACCGCCTCTTCGACGTATCCGGCCAGCCCGGCGAGGGCCGCCTCGATCTTCGGCACCTGGTTGCCCACGTCGATCGAGAACGACGCCCCGAGGTCGTCGGCCCAGCGCGCGACCTGAGGCCAGTGGTCCTGCGGCAGCCCGAGCAGGAGGCAGATGATCCGGGCCGCGTACGGCTCCGCGAACTCGTGGACGAACTCGACCTGCCCCCGCGGCGCGAAGGCGTCGATCAGCTCGTTCGCGATCGCCTGGAAGGTCGGACGCATCTCGGCGATGACGCGGTTCTTGAACGCCGGCACCATCAGCCGCCGGATCCGGGAGTGGTCGTCACCCTCGAGGCTGAGCAGCGTCTCCTGCCACCAGTCCGAGAAGAGCCCGGAGTGGATGCCGTTCTGCGCCGGCCAGCGGGCGTTCCCCTGCCGGAACCGGCGGTCGCGCAGCAGCGCGCTGACCTCGGCGTACCGCAGCACCGCCCAGCCCCACGTGGTCTCGACGTACCAGCTCTCGTCACGGGCTTCGTGCACCTCCTCCGACGTGACGTCGAAGGCGGGGTCGCCGAGGTCGAACCTCGTGGTCATGTGCCGGCCCGCACCATCCGGACGTGCAGCCCCTCGTCCTGCTCGTCCTCGGTGCCGTCGAGGCGGAACCCCTGCCGCTCGTAGAACCCGATCGCGCGCTCGTTGCCCGCCAGCACCCAGAGGTACGCCGCCCGGTCGCCCACCGCGACCTCGAACAGCGCGTAGCCGACACCGGTGCCCCAGTAGGCCGCGCGCACGTACAACGCGTAGAGCTCGAGCGTGTCGTCCATGTCGTTGTCGCGGGGCGGCCCGGTGGACGAGAACCCGATCAGCCCGTCGGAGTCCTCGGCGACCCAGGTGGGCTCCCTGCCCTTGAGGATTTCCCGCCAGCGGTCGACGCGTTCCGCCACCTTCTCGCGCCGGTCGTCGAGGATCCCCTGCGGCATGAGCCCGGTGTAGGCGTCGTCCCAGACGTCGACGTGCAGGTGGGCGAGCCCTTCGGCATCCGCGAGCACGGCCTGCCGAATCGACACGTCGTGGGGCACGGCCATGGGCCGAGCCTAGGACCCTGCTGAACTCGTGCCATCGCACGACTCTCGCGACGCTGGCATCCACGCCCTTGTTCAGCAGGGTCCTAGGG
>JAWWPK010000315.1:0-4180 GCA_033854925.1 Nocardioidaceae bacterium
CGAGCTCGAGCAGTCCCGGGCGGGAGCGCGGATCGTCGTGGTGTGCGGCGAGCCGGGCGTCGGCAAGACCGCGCTGCTCGACCACTGGGCCGCGCTCGCGACGGCCCGCGGCGCGGTCGTGCTGCGCGGTCGCGCCGAGGAGGGGGAGCTCGCGCTGCAGCCGGTGCTGGACGCGCTGGCCGGGCGGCTCGCGGAGCTCGCACCCGAGGAGTGGGCGGGCACCGCCGGCCTGCCCGGGCTGGGGGCGACCGCTGACGCGCTGAGTCTGCGCGTGTTCGCGCACCTCGACGACGCGGTGCGGTCACTGCCCGCCGGCGCCGGGACCGCGCTGCTCCTCGATGACGCCGACGGGGCCGACCCCGTGACCTGGGCCTGGCTCGCGCATGTCCGGCGACGGCGCGAGCTGCCGCTCCTGGTGGTCGTCATGATCCGAGACCGGGCCGCGAGCGGGGTCGAGCCCGACCTCACCCTCGACGTACCGCCGCTGGACGTCCACGAGGCCGCCGCGCTCGTGGGCGTCGACCGCGCCTCGGCGCTCCTGGAGCGCAGCGGCGGCAACCCGCTGCTGCTGACCGAGCTCGCGCGCGCCGACTCCGAGACGGACGTGCCCGACACGCTGCGCGACGCCGTTGCGGGACGCCTGCGCCGCGTCGGTCCCGCCGGTGGGACGCTGCAGGCCGCGGCCGTCCTCGGCGCCACGATCGACCTCGACCTGCTGGCCGCGGTGCTGGGGAGCTCCTCGCTGGAGGTCCTGGACCACCTCGACCTCGGCGTACGGCAGGCGTTCCTGACCGAGCGGGAGGGCAGCCTCGCCTTCCGCCACGAGCTGGTCCGGCTCGCCATGGCCGCCGAGGCGGGGGCGGCCCGGCGGGCCTGGCTGCACCGCCGCGCCGCCGAGCTGCTCCGGGCCAGGCCGGACGCGCCGCCGCTCGACCTGGCCCGCCATGCTCGCGAGGGGGGCGACCGGGTGCATGCGGCCGAGGGACTGGCGCACGCCGCCCAGGTCGCGCTGGCCAGGCTGGACCTGGCCGGGGCCGAGCGGCTCCTCGACGAGGCGATCGACCTCCACGACTCGGGCCCGTTGCGGCTTCGGCGCAGCCGAGTCAGGTTGACGCGCGGGGACCATGACGGCGCGGACTCGGACGCCCAGCAGGCGATGGCCACCGACGAGACCGGCGAGGCGCTCGAGCTGCGGACGTGGGTGGCGCGCAACCGGCACGACCTCGACACCGCGATCCTGTTGGGCCGGGCCGCAGCAGCCGCCACCGTCGACCCGACCATCCGGGGCAGCAGCCTGATCGCTGTCGCCTTCGGTCACCGCGGCAACGGTGACCTGCGTCAGGCCGACGCCGTGCTCGAGGAGGCCGCCGGTGCTCCCTCGGAGCTCGGGCTGCCCGCCTGGACCGGCATCCTGCGCGTGCACCAGGGCCGGCCGGCCGACGCGCTGGCGACGCTCGAGCCCATGCTCGGCGCCGAGGCGCGAAGCGTGGCCCAGGGCCACTGGGTCGAGCACACGATCCAGATGACAGCCCACGCCCAGGGGCTGCTCGGACGCAGCGCCGACGCGCTCCACCTGATCGACCTGCTCGAGCGCGAGATCGAGCGGCGCGGGACTCGCCTGCGGTACGCCGGCCTGCCGCACACCTACCGCAGCTGGCTGCTGCGCAACCTGGGCGATGCCGTGGCCGAGGACGTCGCGCGCGCCGGGCTCGAGCTGGCGCACGGGCAGGAGGTTCGGGCCCAGTGCCAGCTGGACGTGGCCGACTGCCTGCTCCGCACCGGCGACCTGGCCGGCGCCGCCGAACGGTTGACGATCGCCGAGGTGGGCTCGGGAGCCCGCTGGTTCCACAACAAGTGGCGCTTCGACCAGCGTCGGCAGCTGCTGGTCGCGCGGCTGGCCCTGGCCGAGCAGGATGCCGCTGCCGCGCTCGAGGCCGCCGAGCTCGTCGTGGCAGCGGCCGAGGGGCGCGGCGACGCGCGGTACGCCGTCCTGGGCCGGCTGGTCCGGGCGACCGCGCAGGCGCGGCTCGGGAGCTCGGTCGACCAGGACGCGCTCACCGATGACCTGGACCGGCTCGCTGACGTCGCGGCGCTCGAGGGCTGGTGGCTGGCCGCGGACGTCGCCGATGCGACCGGCTCCGCGCACGCGCAGGCCACCGCCGTACGGCTCGCGGAGCATGTTGCCCGCGAGGCCGGAGAGCGCGCCGTGGCGTTCCTTCGCGCGGCGGCCCGGCGGCTGGGCTGACCGGTCAGGCGATCGCGACCGCCTCGAGGACCGACGGAGCGAACCGCTCGCCAACCCGGCGCACGGCTGCGACCGACTCCGCGACGAGCCTCCTGTGCGCCTCGTCGCTCAGGGACGCAGCGAAGCGGTGCAGGTGCGGCATCCCGAGCCGGTAGCGCACCACGTCCTCCGGAGCGGCCAGCCCGACGTCGACGGCCTCCTCGGTGACGGTCGCGGCAGCGAAACCCGCCGCCGTCAACGCCCGCTCGAGCGAGATCACATCAGCGACCGCCAGCTGGATCTTCTGCACCTCGGCGTACCAGGGGGGTTTGACGAACCCGAACCGCTCGGCCACCTCGTCCACGGCCGCCTTGGCCGTGGCCCGGTCGGCGGAGAAGGTCGATGCCAGCACCGCGCCGCCGGGGCGAGTCACCCGGCGCAGCTCGCTGAGACCCGCCACCGGGTCGGGCAGGTGGTTGACCACGAACGCGGCGACCACGACGTCGAAGGCGTCGGTTCGGAACGGCAGCGCGGTCACGTCGGCGGCGACCGCCGGCCCGGCCGTGGCGCCGTACGCCGCCATGTCGAACTCCTGGTCCGCGGCGACCACGTGCGCCCCGAGCGCCCGCAGCGCGTCACCGGCCAGCCCCGATCCCGCCCCGGCGTCGAGGGCAACCGCACCCCGGACAGCCACCGGCGACCGGGCCACCAGGTGCCGGGCGAGCGGACCGTAGGCGAGCGCGGCGTCGGCGGCCCACGCGTCCGCCATGCCGGCGTACGCGTGGCGAGTCGAGCTCAGAGCCACTGCGCACCGTCGACCGCGGCCCGCTCCCACCAGTCCAGCTCGGCCTGGTCGCCCAGCGCCTTCTCCCAGGCGAACAGCGACGCCATCCCAAGGAGGGTGAGGCCGAGCTGCCGCTCGAACCAGCCGTCGGTGTCGACGCCGTGGTGCTCGAGCCGGTCGCGGTAGTGGGCGATCGTCGCCTCCTTGCTGATCGGGATCCGGGCCCGGTTGAGGGCGAGGTGCCAGGTCAGGTCCCAGCACGGCGGGGCCTCGCCGGGGTAGGCCTGGTCGACCAGGATGGTCCGACCGTCGGGCCGACGGCCGATGTTGCCGAGCTTCCAGTCGCCGCCGACGAACGTCGACGGCGTGGTCGACAGGGCGTCGACCAGGGCCTGAGGGTCGTGGTGCACGGACCGGGCCAGGCTGTGCAGCCGTGGCGCACGCGCGGGGAGCAGTGCCCAGCCCTGCTCGGCCGCGGCGATCGCCCCCGGCACGTCGTCGACCTGGAGCTCCGGGGCGATGGTCTCGGGGGCGAAGTAGAGGTAGCGGTGGGCCGGGTCGGCCAGCCCGATCTCGTCGCGCCAGCCGAAGAAGGCGGCATGCATCGCCGCCATGTGGTCGACGAGGTCGAGATGGTGCTGCTCGGGGAGCAGTGCGTCGCCGGGTGGCACCAGGTCGCTGGAGCAGTCGGTCATCAGGATGGAGAGCCGGGCCGAGGGTCCGGTGCCCTCCAGGGCCATGCCCAGGATGGTGTGGTCGATGCAGTCCGGGAACCGCTGGTAGATGCCGGCCCGCCAGACCTGGAACTCCCAGTTCGTGGTGTTGCCCGTGACCCGCATGATCCAGTCGTCCTGCGCGGACAGGACCTTGAGGAAGCACGGCTCCCCGTCGACGCGCAGCCGCTCGAAATGAGCCCCCGACCTGGCGTCCGACGACCGGACCTCGACCCGGTCGGTCGCACCGGCCACCAGGTCGTCGAGCGACCCGGCGACCCGTGGCCCGGAGCCGACCTCAGTGCTCACGAGCGGCCTCCATCTCGGCCAGAAGCGCGGCCGGCCAGCGACCGCCGCAGAAAACAGTGTCGCCGCTGATCCGGTCGCCGTCCACGGTGATCAGGTGCACCTGGTGGGCCGCGTGCGGGACACCCCCCTCGACCCAGCTGAGGTCCAGCT
>JAWWPK010000316.1:0-9261 GCA_033854925.1 Nocardioidaceae bacterium
GAAGGCGGCGAAGCGATGATGTACTGGGCGTCCTTCGAGCGCCGCCAACGCAGCCAGGTGCGTGCCTGGGCCGCGGAGTCAGCGTGCGCACCTCGCTGACAGGACACTCCTACGCCTCGACGATTTCGACGCTGTCGATGACCACCGGCTCGACCGGCTTGTCACCGGCGCCGGTCGGGGTCGTGTTGATCTGGTCGACGATGTCGCGCGAGGCCTGGTCGGCCACCTCGCCGAAGATCGTGTGCTTGCGGTTCAGCCACGGGGTCTCGGCGGTGGTGATGAAGAACTGCGACCCGTTGGTGCCGGGGCCGGCGTTCGCCATGGCCAGGAGGTAGGGCTTGTCGAAGACCAGCTCCGGGTGGATCTCGTCGTCGAACTGGAAGCCCGGGCCGCCGGTGCCGGAGCCGAGCGGGCAACCCCCCTGGATCATGAAGTTCTCGATCACCCGGTGGAAGGTCAGGCCGTCGTAGAACGGGCCGCTGCGGTTGTTGGGCGTGGAGTAGGCCTTCTCGCCCGTGGCGAGTCCGGTGAAGTTGGCCACCGTCTTGGGGGCGTGGTTCGGGAAGAGGTTGACGGTGATGTCACCGCGGTTCGTCTTCAGGATGGCCTGCTGCTCTGCCATGGCTGCCTTTCGGGCTCTGGTGTCTGGCGGCTGACCCGGGTGCTGAGTGGGTACTGACCCGGCATACCGCGCTTTGCGTGCCCGTCGATCCTTTCACGGCTCGCAAGCCGGACCCCACTGGCCGCCCCTTGTGCGGGCGTGGTCGAATGACAAGGACGCGCTCGCCGGCACTGCCAGCAAAATCTGTGGAGAAGAGGAAGCGATGGCACGGAGGAAGAAGCAGTCCCTGCTCGACCAGGCGGCGGACTACATCGACCAGGTCCGCCCACAGGTCGAGTCGGCCGTCGCGTCGGCGCTCGACGCTGCGGAAGACTTCTACGAGAAGACCGCCCGCCCCGCGCTGGTCGACGCCCGGGAGAAGGCTGGCCCGGCCCTGGCTGACGCGCGTGAGAAGGCCGCCCCCTACGTCGCCGAGGCACGCGAGCGCGCCACCGCGGCTCTCGCCGATGCCCGCGAGCAGGCCGGACCGCTGGTCGCTGCCGGTGCCGAGCGAGCCAGTGAGGTTGCGGCCCAGGCCAAGGAGGCCGCCGACGCGAAGGTCGCCCAGCTGCGCGGCGAGGACAAGAAGAAGAAGGGCGGCAAGCTCAGGAAGCTTGCGATCTTCGCGGCCCTCGCGGGTGTGGCCGGCTTCATCGCCAAGAAGCTCCAGGGCGGCGGGCAGAGTGCCAACTGGCAGTCGTCGTACGTCCCGACACCCGCCCCGGGCCCCGGCCCGGCCACCGACGACGCCGGTGCCGCCGGCCCCGACGAGGCGATCTCGGACGCGGCCGACGAGCCGCAGCCGGTGACCACCCCCGACGAGCCAGCCGACGTGGTCGACCTCGAGTCGCCGGTCGAGGACGCGCCGAAGAAGAAGTAGGGCGGGCTCCGCCCCGTCGCGGGGGCAGGATGGCTCCGTGACGAGGACCGCTGCCGTGCTGGCCTGGGTGGCGGGCTTCGGCTTCGGCCTGCCCGGGGCGTACGGCGCGGCGTACCTCACCAGCCAAGACAAGGTGTGGACCTTCCTCGGTTTCCCGACCTACGGCGGGGGTCCGTTCGAGGACTGGGGGCTGCCGACGCTGCCGATGCAGATGGCGTTCGTGCTCGTCTGCGTCGCCGAGCTCTTCTGCGGCAACCTGCTCTGGCTGCGCCGTCCGGCCGGCCGGACCGTGTCTCTGGCCCTGCTCCCGGTCGAGGTGTTCTTCTGGTTCGGCTTCGCGCTGCCCTTCGGCTTCGTCCTCGGAGCCCTGCGGGCCGCCCTGACCGTGGTGCGCCCGCCGCCTGCCTAGACGACTCCTCAGACCGTGCGGTGCTCGTCGATCCAGGCGTCGATCTGCTCCCACCACCCGAACAGCCAGTCGATCCGGCCGTCCCGGTCCGGCGGGATCTCGGCGCGCGGCACCCGCCACCACCGCATCACGATCTGCTTGTCCATCGGCAGCTCGCGCCAGAGGTCGCCGACGGTGAGCAGGTGGTCGAGCCCGGTGTGCGCGACCAGGACGACGTCCGCCTCGGGCGCCGCGTCCAGGGCCGCGAGGAACCCGCCAGGCCGCGGGGCGAGCACGTTGGTCATCCGCTCGGCGCGCAACGCCATCCGTTCGAGCCCGAGCTTGCGGAGCCGGGCGATGGCCCGGTCACGGCGCGCCGCGGTGAAGTTGCCGCCCTCGGGGAAGATCACGAACGCGTCGTCCTGGTCGAGCCCGGCGGCGAGCGCCCTGATCTGCGACTCCAGGTCCTCCCCCTCGGCGGGGTTGGGCGAGATGAAGCGGGCCGGGATCCGGTGCAGCAGTACGTCGATCGCCGGGTCCCACTGGAGGGTGTCCTTGAGGACGACGCGCGGCTCGCGGTCGTACCAGTACATGAGCGCGTGGATCAACGTGAACGAGTCACCCGGCCCGGCGTGCCGGCAGCAGACGAGCAGGGGGTGGCCGGGGTGCGCGTCCGGCGCCGGGCCCTCGGTCGTGATCTCGAGCCGGAGCACCCGCTTCGCCTCCCGGAACAGCACCCACATGACGCCCTGCACGAGGTCGTAGTGGAGCCCCTGCCAGTACGGCGCCCGCACCCGGCGGCTGCCGCCCGCCGCGAGCCAGTAGCCGAACATCACCACGAGCATGAGCGAGTCGATCGTCGCGTAGAGGATGAAGATCCAGAGCAGCCGCAGCGCCCGCCAGCGGCCGGGGAGCAGCGGTGAGAGCGCCGCCGCGCCGACCAGCCAGAACGGGAGGAGCACCCAGAGCAGAAGGGTCACTCCGAGGACGGCCGACGCTGTGACCACCCGCCTCAGCTGCCGCCTCACACGGCTTCTCCGGGGTCCACACCGAGTTGTTCACCGGAGGAGCGCAGCGAGGGAGGCGAAGAACTCGGTGGGGTGGGCATGTTCTCATCGAGATAGGCCCGCGAGGCGTCGTACGTCGCGTCGATGCGCTCCTGCACCCCGGAGAGGTCGCGGGTGCCCAGCAGGGTGTCGTCGCGGCCCGAGGTGCCGCGGGCCGGCAGCACGTGGCACTCGACGGTGTCCGGGAGCTCGGCCAGCTCGCGGACGAAGCGGTGCCGCCGGGCGATCTCGAACGACACCCGCGCCACCTCCCACGGTCGCCTCGGCGGCTTGAGCGGCCGGTCGAGCCGGCCCACCTGGAGCACGAAGACCCGGGTCGCGCCGAGCTCGACCGCCCGGCCGAGCGGGATCGAGTTGACGATGCCGCCGTCGAGGTAGTGCTCGCCGTCCACCTCGGCCGGCGGCAACAGGCCGGGGACCGCGGCGCTGGCGACCACCGCGTCCACGACCCGGCCGCTGGTGAACCAGTGCTCGGCGGAGCGCTCGATGCTGGCCGCGCAGACCTGGAAGGTGACCGGCAGCTCCTCGAAGGTGAGGTCGCCCAGCTGCTCCTCGAGCCGCTGCCGCAGCGGCTCGGCGGACCACAGATGGGTGCCGGAGGAGACCGCGCGGCGGACGGTGCGGAGCGTCCGGTCGCCGTACCCCGCCTGTCGGGCGCTGCCCACGGACTGCCACAGCTCGGTGAGCCGCTCGACCACGGCGAGGTCGGGCTGGCTGGCGACCAGGGCGCCGTTGAACGCGCCGATGCTGGTGCCCAGCACCAGGTCCGGGCGGACCTCGCGCTCGAACAGCGCACGCAGCATCCCGACCTCGACGGCGCCCAGCACTCCCCCGCCACCGAGGACGAAGGCGGTGGTCACCCTCCGGAGTGTGCCACCGGTGCCAGGTCGGGGTTCTCCGCCCTGAGCCTCTGCACCACGCGGTGCTCGACCCAGAAGATCAGCAGCGGGATCAGCCCGGCGATGATCATGAGCAGCGTGAACGGGATGGTCCACCCCGCCCTGTGCGCGAGGAGGAACGCCACGACGAGGTAGACGATGAAGATCCAGCCGTGGAACAGCCACATGATGCTGGCGTCCTCGCCGAACTGCTGGAGGCTGCCACCGTCCGTCGCGAGGTACTTCAACGGCAACGCCACGAGCGAGCAGAACGCCAGCAGGATCCCGACCACGAAGGCGAGGATCCGGTAGGCGGTGAGCAGTCCATTCACGTCTTCACGGTATCGGGCTGGTCCTCGTCCTCCGACTGCGGCTCCTCGCTCGGAAGCGCGAGCTGCTCGCCGAGCCAGCGCCACCAGATCAGCACCGCGAAGGCACCGAAGAACCACCACTCGAAGGCGTAGAAGAGGTTGCGGACGGCGGTGAACCGCCCGGCGTCGGGGAGCTGGACCAGGTCGGCGGCGGGCAGCCCGGCGACGCCGTGCTGCGCCACGACGTACGCGCCGTACAGGTCCCGGTCGACGTGCTGCACAAGGTCGGCGATCCGCAGCTGGGGCAGTACGTCGTCGCTCGGGTCGTCGTCGACCGCACCGGTCCCCTCGGGCGGCTGCAGCCAGCCGACCAGGTCGGCGCTGCCCACGGGCGGCGCCGGCGCGCTCGCCGGGTCGGCCACCCAGCCGAGGACAACGGGCAGCGCCGGCTCGTCCGGGCCGCCGATCGCGAGCGGCGTCACCATCCAGTAGCCGTCGCGGCCGTCGTGCTCGCGACCGCTGACGAAGACGGTGCCGGTCGCCATCCAGTCACCCTCGAGGGTGACCGGCTGGCCTACTGAACGGCCCGGGAACGGGTCGTCCGGCCCGATCAGGCTGCTCAGCGACACCGGATCGGCCCGGGTCAGGTCGCGGGCCTCGTCCGCCCGGCGGGTCTGCCAGGCGTCCAGCTGCCAGAGCCCGAGCAGCGCCGCCGCCCCCACGAGGACCAGCGCCAGCAGATGTCCCAGCCACAGACGCGGAGCGAGGGCGGCGGGCACGTCGGTCAGCGTACGGCGGCTCCGGCGGGCGATAGTCCCAGACGTTCCGGACCCCATTCAGGCGCGAGCACTGACGGAAACGTCTGGGACTATCGCGCAATATTGGTCAGACCACTTGACCTCTGGACCAATCTGCGCCACGGTGAGGCCATGGCGTTCCAGTCGGTCAACCGGCGTTCGGTCCCCGACGAGGTCTTCGAACAGGTCCTCGGCGAGGTGGTGGACGGCGGGATCGGCGCCGGCGAGTCGCTGCCGAGCGAGCGCCGGCTCGCCGAGGTGCTCGGGGTGTCTCGGCCGGCGGTCCGCGAGGCGCTGCAGCGGATGGCCGCGACCCGGCTCGTCGAGGTGCGGCACGGCGGGGCGACGACCGTGCGCGACTTCCGGCGCTATGCGGGCATGGACCTGCTCCCCCGGCTGCTGGTGCGCCGCGGCAAGCTGGACGCCGCCGTCGCGCGCAGCGTCCTGGAGGCCCGGCTCGCGATCGGACCCGCGGTCGCGGCGCTGGCGGCGGCCCGTGGCGGCCCGGTGCTGGCAACGGCCCTGACCGAGATCCTCGACCGGCTGTCCGGCACCGACGATGACGTCGAGCGGCAGACACACGCCCTGGAGTTCTGGGACCGGGTCGTCGACGCCGCCGACTCGATGGTGTTCCGGCTGATGTTCAACAACCTGCGTGCTGCCTACGAGCCGGCGCTCGAAGCCCTGGCGCCGCTGATGGCCGAGGAGGTCGGCCAGGTGGACGCCTACCGGGTGCTCACCGCCGCGCTCGGCGCCGGAGATCCCGAGACCGCGCGGGCCGCTGCCGACCGGGTGCTCCGGCCGGCGACCGAGAGCCTGCTGCGCGCCCTGGCCGCGTTGGGCGCCGTACCCGAGGAGCACTGATGAAGAAACCGATGCCCGAGATCGACGCCCTCGCCGCCCAGCGGCTGGCGGCCGACGAGGACCGGCTGGGCATATTTGTGGGGCAGGGCCAGGCCAAGCGCCGCCAGTCGCTGTCGCTGCGCGCGGCGGGGACCGAGTTCTGGAAGCACCCGAGTCCCTGGCTGATCGCCACGTTCCTCCTGGGCTCGATCGCGGCCCGGGTCGCCGTGGGCGGCGGCTCGTGGTGGGAGCTGGTGATCCCGGCCGCGCTGGTCGCGCTCTTCCCGGTGATCGAGTGGTGCATCCACGTCGCGATCCTGCACTGGAGGCCGCGCAAGCTCGGCCCGGTGACCATCGACTCGCTGCTTGCCCGCGACCACCGCGCGCACCACGCCGACCCGCGCGACCTGCCGCTGGTGTTCATCCCCTGGAAGGCGCTGGTCTGGCTGCTGCCGGCGTACGTCGCGATCGCCTGGCTCACGATGCCGTCCACGGCCTCGGCGCTGTCCCTGCTCGTGTCGGTCTACGGCGTCATGTTCTGCTACGAGTGGACCCACTACCTCGTGCACAGCGACCACCGGCCGAAGTCGCGCTGGTACCGCGCGGTGTGGCGCAACCACCGGCTGCACCACTACAAGAACGAGCACTACTGGTTCACGGTGACCAGCGCCGGGACGGCGGACCGGTTGTTCGGCACCTACCCCGCCGACCCGTCGGCAGTGAAGACGTCACCGACCGTCAGGCAGCTGCACGCGCTGGAGGAGTCTCGCCCCTGAGCCCTACGGGCAACTGGCGAACGGCAGCTGGTGCGTGAGCGCGAGCCCGGCCGCGGCCGCCGGGTCGGTCATGACGTAGCCGATCCGGCCGGTGACCGGGTCTGCCACGCCGCCGTCGTAGGCCGCGGTGAACGTCGGTTCGCTCTCGCCGAGCCGCATCCTCGCGAACAGGTCCTGCCGGCCCTCCCCGAGCCGCGCCGTCGCCAGGCTGCCCTCGAACTGCACCGAGTACGCCGCGAGGTCGTCCACATCCCCGGTCGTCGACTCGTGGACGCAGCTGCGGGAGACGTACGTCGCGTTGGCGGGCAGCCCCACCAGCTCCTCGAGGTCGGGGGCGGCGGCCCAGCTCTGAGTCGGGTCGTCCGTCGTACCGCTGCTGACCAGGTGGTCGGCCGCGTCGACGTCGGCCCCGCTCAACGGGCCGCCCGCGTCCTCGGTCGCCGCCGTGACCTTGGCCATGTCCGTGGTGTCGCGGAACCGCAGCACCCATCCCGTCTCCTGGTCGCCGGCCGCGAAGAAGTGCGCCTCCCACGCCACGTCGAGCTGGGTGAAGCCGTACGTCGTCGCGAGCTGCTGTTCCGCGGAGCGCAGCATGCCTGGGCTCAGCAACGGCCGCTCCGCGGTCGCGCGCTGCCAGAACGCCGCCAGCTCCTCGGGCGTCGACTGGTCGGTCAGCTCATCCATGCCCAGCTCGGCGCGCACCTGGTCGAAGTCGGTGACCGCCAGCGTCTCGGCGTCCTCGGGCACCAGCGCCAGCACGGCGGCGGACGGCTCGAGCGTGGCGTCGTACGCCGGCTCCGCGCTCTCACTCGTTGCCGCGGCCTGCGGCTCCGGCTCCGGCCCGTCGTCCGAGCACCCGCTCAGGAGCAGCATCGCGAGCAGCGCGCCGCCGATCAGGCGTGACAGGTCCCCGTGTCCCACGGTCGTCCAGTCTTCCAGCCGAGCCGGGTACGGCGTGCCGTTAGGCCGAAATGGGCACCGCCCGGCCATGAGTGGCACCAGCTCGGAGCACGACCCGATCGCCTACACGGCCCTCCAGCCCGGGACTCCGGTGCGGACCGCTGACGGGCAGGAGTTCGGCACCGTCGAGCACGTCCTCCACGTCGAGGAGGTCGACGTCTTCGACGGGATCGTGGTCAACACCGACGCCGGGACCCGGTTCGTGGACGCCGACCACGTCGGCGCCATCACCACCGGCTTCGTCGAGACCAGCCTGTCCGCCGCCGAGGCGGCCGAGCTGCCCGAGCCGGACCAGAACGCCCCGGTCTTCCAGGCTGACGCGAGCCGTGACACCGGCGACTCCCTGTCGGACCGGTTCGGCCGGCTGTTCGGCCGTGGGAAGTGGAAACGGGAGCAATAGCTGCGAGCGTGGGAGCCCGCCAGGGCTGTTGGGAGAAGCACTTGACCTTGTCCTTGGGGCAACGCCGAGCGTCGGGTCACCGGCGACGACCGTCCCGGTGGCGAGGAGAACGACGATGCTGACGATTGGCGAGTTCGCCCAGGCGACTGGGCTCACCGCCAAGGCGCTGCGTCTGTACGACGACCTGGGGCTGCTGCTTCCAGCAGAGGTGAACGCCCGCAACGGCTACCGCTACTACGAGCTGCAGCAGGTCGACGCGGCGCGTCTGGTGGCGCGGCTTCGGTCGGCGGGCGTGCCGCTGGTCCGGATCGCGGCGATCGTCGGGGCGGACACGCCCGAGGTAGCGGCAGCGGAGCTGTTGTCGTACTGGCGCCAGGTCGAGGCCGACACCGCCTCGGCCCGCGACATCGTCACCTCTCTCGCAGCCCAGCTGAGAGGACACGACACCACCATGAACACGACCAGCGTCCACGCCCGATCCGCCCATCGCGCCGGCCAGGGCACCCGCCCGGCGCAGCTCGACGACCTCTACCCCAAGGTCCACCGGCTCGCAGCGCAGATCACCGGACAGCGACTGTTCGTGGTCGCCGACGGCTTCGGCGACGACGACGGAGCGGCCGGCGCGGCCATCGACGCACTCGAAACCCTCGACGACGCCGAGCCCGACCAGGACCCCCTCGGGGCTCTGGACTCGGCCGTCACCCTGGCCGCGGACGCGGTCGCCGGTCGCCCGGGCGACACCGGCGGCACCACCCTCACCGCACTGCTCCTTCTCGCCGACCGTGCGCTGGTCGCGCACGTCGGTGACTCGCGCGCCTACCTGGTGCGCGGTGGCAGTCTCGAGCGACTCACTCGCGACCACACCGTCGTCCAGTCGCTGGTCGACGAGGGACGGCTCACGGACGACGAGGCACGGGCCGACCCGAACCGAGCCCTGCTCAACCGGGCCCTCGGCCACGGGGCGCCCTCTGCACCAGACCTCCTGGTGCGGTCCACCGAGCCGGGCGACCGGTTCGTGCTCACCACCGATGGCGTCCACGGTGTGCTCGAACTCCAGCAGCTCGCCCAGCTGCTCCTTGCCGCTGACGATCCTGACGCGGTCGCCGGAGCGGTCGAGGCCGCCGTCCTGTCCGCAGGTGCGCCCGACAACTACGGGATCATCGTGGTTGACGTGTGATGCACCGAAAAGAGTGGAGCCGTTACCAGTTGCGCCAAGCCCCACGCGGAGCCGAAAAGTGGAGCCTAGGGGACTCGAACCCCTAACCCCCTGCTTGCAAAGCAGGTGCGCTACCAGTTGCGCCAAGGCCCCTCTCGGGGGAGGAAGCTAGCTGCGCTTGACCGCGTCCGTTGCCTCGGCCCA